>JAQBHE010000414.1:0-4909 GCA_032128015.1 Holophagae bacterium | reverse complement strand
CCATGGTCGACCGACGGTGTTCAGTCAGTGGGGCTGTTGGAACACCTACTATGCCTCGCCGTTCGCCGATTCCCTGGGCCACAAGCTGATGCTGTCAGGCGACCGGGGTGCGGCGGCGGTGCTCGGGGCGTCGACTCTGACCAGGGCCACCTCGGACCGCCTGCTCGGTGACCTGTTCTTGCCGGGGTTGGTGACTCGGGGCGTGACGATCGGAGAAGCGTTGACCGCCGGCAAGCAGGAGCTCCAGAGCACTACGCCGGGCCTGACGGATGTCCTCCTCGGGTTCACCCTCTTGGGCGACCCGGCGATGGTCGTGAACCCGTAGCGGGGTGGACGGAGTCCCCGGGGCTGAGCCCAGGGAAGCGGAGCGGCTTCAGGTAGCAGGGGCCGCCCGACCGGTTGCGTAGCTTCCCCGGTCCGGGCCTAGCGGTCGCTCCGAGAGACTTCGAACCGTTGTCACGAACCGCTCACGGAGCGGTCCTCGGCCAATGCCGAGGACACGCGTAGGCGAGTTCCTACAGCAGGTGGCGGTCTCGGCTGATGTTCTGAGAGTCTCGGCCTCGCTAGGGTCGTGTCTCCGCTCGAAGCGGTTCTCAGGGAGGGGAGACACATGGTCAGTCAAGACACGGGCACCTTCGACAGCATCGACACGAGGAGCGCGGAGGTTGGCACGATCGCGCAGAGTCCGGGCCGCTGCATGCCACCCGAGAACGGCTATCCCCAACCCCCCATCTTCAGAAGGATCACTGTATTTGCCAATGATTGCTCAGCCGCGCTCAGGATCCTCGTCCTCGGTCTCGTCCTCGGACTTGCGGTCGAAGCGGCGGCGGTTCGCGCCCAAGGTGACGTCCGCTGGGGGGCCGCGGGTGAGCCGATCGTCGCCTGCACCGGCGTCGCCGGCACGACGGGTCCGGTCACCATGGTAGACGACGGCGTCACGGTCACCACCACCTGGTCAGAGTCTCCGACGGGTCTGGATGGCGCTGGCAGCGGGCTGACCGATGCCGGGTGCGCCGTGCCCGCCAACAACTTCGTTACGGATGCGATCCGGACGATCGGCGGTGGGACGAACACCTTCGTGATGGGCATGGACGCGACGATTGACGATTCGAGCCAGTACATGGAGGTGGTGCTGACCTTCAGCCCGCCGCTGATCAACGCAACGTTTCGGATGCTCGATGTCGATTTCCAAACGAACGCGTGGACCGACGTGGTGCTGGTCGAGGCTCGTGACAACGCTTCGGCGTTTGTGTTTCCGACCGCGGTGGTCCTGGGCCAAGTGCCGCCGGACGCAGAGCCGACCACGGTCACCACCACGACCTCGACGACAGTCTGCCCAGGGTACCTGATCACGGAGAACCGGTGCTTCGTCGGAATCACCGAGAACAACTTCCCGAACGACGACAGCAACGGCAACCTCGTGCTCACGTATGGCTCTGGTGACCTGGCTTCGATCCGGGTGCGCTACATGGCCGGTGACGACAGCGTCGACTCGGATCCCTCGGGCCAGTGGTTGGGATTCGGACTGGTGTCGTGGACATCCAACATGCCGGTGGTGATCACCGCGGTGGAATCGGAGGCAGGCCAAGGCGAGACGCGGCTCTCGTGGACCACCGCGAGCGAGACCGCCAATGCCGGGTTTCGAGTCCTCGCTCGCGACGGGGCATCTTGGACTCCGGTCGCCACGATGCCGAGCCGCGACCCGAACGCTCGATTGGCCCAGGACTACGAGGTGGTGATTCCTGGCGAGCACCGCGAACTGATGATCGAGGACCTCGATCTACTGTCCCGACCCCATCGCAACGGTCCCTACCTGGTCGGGCGGAGCTACGGCGCGGAACCTCGGGGACCGAAGGCGATCGACTGGGTCGGGATCAAGCAGAGCACGGGACTGGTGGCGCCGCTCGATCGAGTGCGCCAGGCCGCGGCCGTGCAGCCGAGCCGAGCATCGCGATGGCCGTCGTCCCCGGACGCGAAAAGCACCGGCTCTTCGTCGGTGGTGCGCGAAGCCCGACTGCTGGTGGCGAAGCCCGGCATTCAGATCGTGACCCACGAAGCGTTGCTGGCGGCCGGCGTCGACCTTGGCGGGATTCGCGCGAAAGAGATCGCGGTGGTCGACGAAGGCAAAGCAGTGCCCCGCCGTGTCGGTGGCGCCGATGCTTTCGGTGCCGGCAGCTTCATCGAGTTCCTGGCCGTGCCGGCTCGCTCGTTGTGGAGCCCGGTCGACATCTATACGCTGGTCGTAGATGCCAAGCTCGCCAAAGCGCCGAAGGTCGACAAGGTGGCGAAGAGCGCCGCGGCGGCGGCGATCGCGGGCCGCTACACCCATCGGGTCGATGCCGCGTACGGCTTCGTCTCGCCGCTCGAGGATCCGTTTTTCGAAGCGGGGTTGCTCGGGCGTCCGGGCGCTCCAGCGCGTCTGAGTCGGGTCTTCGACCTCGCAGACTTTGCCGTCTCGGGAGACGCGGTGCTCCGCGTCGAGGCGTGGGGCAGTACCGCTTTCGCGAGCCCGAACGACCATCATGTTCGAGTGTTCTTGAACGGCGCCCAGGTCGGCGATCATCTGTTCGACGGCATTGCCGCCTTCTCGGCCAGCTACGACGTCTCGGGGCTTCTTGGCTCGACCTCGAACCTATTCGAGGTGGAGGTCGTCGGCGATGGCGGAAACCCGTGGGACTTGGTCAACTTCGAGGCTTTCGAAGTCGACTACCGGCGTCGGTCGGAAGCCCGGTCCGGCGTTTTTGCCGGCGCGACGAAGAGCGATGCCTACTTGGTCGAGGGGTTCTCGGGAGGCGAGGTGGTGGGTTGGCTGGGCGGCCGGCGCGACCCGTCGCGCCTGGAGCTCGGCAGATCCCGCGCTGTGGCGGTGCCCAAAGATTCGAAGGGTGTTCCGGTGTGGCTGGCCGAGAGGGGACGAGAGAACACCCCCGGGATCGAGGCCGGGGTCCCGAGGCCGCTGACCCACTCGCGCGCCGAGTACGTGATTGTTGCGCACCCGAGCCTCAGCGACTCGACCTCGGGCCTGGTGGCGCTGCAGAAGTCACGCGGGTTGACCGCCGAAGTGGTGACCACCGATCAGATCTATGCCGCGTACTCGGACTATCAGGAGACGCCGGAGGCCATCTTTCGCTTCCTCGAGCGCTCGGCGCGAACCGGCAAGCTCCGCTATGTCGCGCTCGTCGGTGGCGCCAGCTACGACCCCTACGATCACCTCGGATTGGGCTCGTTGTCGCTGGTCCCGACCGCCTATGTCGAAGTTGGCCTCGTACGATTCACCCCGAGTGACGAGCCGATGGTCGATTTCGATGGCGACGGCTTCCCCGATGTGCCGATCGGCCGACTCCCGGCGCGTACCCCGGCGGAGCTCGAGGCAGTGATCGCGAAACAGTGGGCGTGGTCACCGACCCCCGAGGCGGTGCTGACCAGTGGTGATTTCGGAGGCAGCGGCATTCTCGCCACCGCAAACGACCGCTACGCCGACGGCCTTGCCGGCTGGAAGGCGCAGCAGTCCGACGTCGATCGGATCGGTCGCGACGCGGTGCGATCGGGGATTCTGGAGGCTTTTGGACCGAACGGGCCCGCGATCGTGAGCTTCACCGGACACTCGTCGTTCGGGATCTGGGACTTCTCGCCGCTGCTCCATTGGAGTGACGTGGGGTCGTTCTCGAACAGCCGCCGACCTTCGTTGGTGGTCCAGTGGGGGTGCTGGAACGCCTACTTCCCGGCACCCGACATCGAGGACATGTCGACCCACTTGCTGTTGGAGCCCACGGTGGGCGCGGTCGCGGTGATTGGAGCGACCACGTTGACGAGAGAGTCGTCGCACCGTGCCTTGGGGGAACGATTCTTCCTCGAAGTCGGCGCCGGAGCCGGCACGATCGGGGAGGCCTTTCTCCGAGCCAAGCGATCGCTGGCCAAGGTCGGTGCGCCGCTGGACGCGGTCTATGGCATGGTGCTTCTCGGCGATCCGGCTCTGCCGTTGCCGCCGCGGCAAGTGGAGCCGCCCCCAGTGTCGCTGCCACCGCCGCCGACCGGCGGCGAGACGGCCGCGGACTCTGACTAGCCGTCCTACCGACGGCGGCAGGGCGGCCGTGCTGGCTTTCACCACAGGCTCCTAGGGGCGACCCGCTGACGTGGGGTCCCCGGTCGTCGCCGGCTTCGGGCGCACATAGTGCTCGAGCCACTGTTCCTGCTCCCAGAGCATGTGGAGCACCGATTCACGCGCCCGGTAGCCGTGGCTTTCGTAGGGAAGCATCACCAGCCGGGTGGTCGCACCGTGGCCCTGGAGCGCGGCGTAGTAGCGCTCGCTCTGGATCGGGAAAGTCCCGGAGTTGTTGTCGAGCAGGCCGTGGATCAGCAGCAGCGGTTCGTTGACCTTGTCGGCGTGCATGAACGTGACATCGCGGAGTAGACCTCGGGCGCCTCCCACACGCTGCGCTCTTCGGATTGGAAACCGAACGGAGTCAGGGTCCGGTTGTAAGCGCCGCTGCGTGCGATGCCGGCGGCGAAGAGGTCGGAGTGGCTGAGCAGGTTGGCGGTCATGAAGGCGCCGTAGGAGTGGCCGCCGATCGCGATTCGCCCGGGGGCGGTGACCCCGCGGCGGATCACTTCGTCGACCGCGGCCTCCGCACCCGCGACCAGCTGTTCGACATAGGTGTCGTTCGGTTGCCGGTCGCCTTCGCCGACGATCGGCAGCGCCGGGTCGTCGAGCACCGCGTAGCCGACCGCCAGCCAGATCAACGACGACCAGTGGTTGATGCGGTCGAACTCGTAGGGCGAGCTGCGCACCTGGCTTGCGGCGTCGGCGCTCTTGAACTCGCGCGGGTATGCCCACATCAGCATCGGCAGCGGTCCCTGGGACGGCTCCCATCCCTTGGGCAGGTAGAGCGTCGCGGTGAGCTCGATGCCA
>JAQBHE010000413.1:0-9884 GCA_032128015.1 Holophagae bacterium | reverse complement strand
ACCCTCGAGGTGGCGAGGTATCAGTCCTTGCTGCTACACCAGCTCGCTGAGCCGACCGAGTGCGGCCACCAGATCTGGCCTTCGTCGAGGACCGCGGCCATCGGGTCGCGTCGTTGACGGGCGAGCCGCGCCGGAACGGTGCGCAGGTTGAAGCGGCTGGGGTCGAGCGCGGCGGTGACCTCGCGCCAGTGTAGCGGGGTCGATACCGGGGCCCCGGGCAGCGGTCGCAGACACAGCGGCGCCACCAGCAACCGTCCGTGACCGTTCTGAACGAAGTCGATGTAGACCTTGCCGTCGCGCTTCTCGAGGGTGCGGGCGACGGTGGCAATGTCCGGACGCTTACGGGCAGTGATCTCCGCGATCAGCATGCCGAGGGTTCGCGATTGTTCATACGAGCAGCTTCTGCCCAGCGGCAGCAGCACGTGGATTCCCGAGGAACCGCTGGTCTTGGGAAAGCTCGGTAGTCCGATCTTGCGGCAGAGGCCGTGGATCTCGCGCGCGATCTCGACGACGTGGACGAACGGCGCCTCTTTCGGGTCGAGGTCGAGGATGCACCAATCGGGGTGTTCGAGGGTCGCCATCCGGCTCGACCACACGTGGAGCGGAATCGTCCCGAGGTTGGCGAGGTAGAGCAGGCTGCGCTCGTCGTTGCACACGAAGTAGTCGATGTCGCGCTCGGAACCTTCGCTCCAGATGGTCTCGGTGCGGATCCAGCTGGGGGCGAAGTCGGGAGCGTGCTTCTGGAAGAACGACTTGCCCGTAATACCGTCGGGGAAGCGGTGAGCACCACCGGCCGCTCGGCGAGGTAGCGGAGGATCCACGGCGCCACCTTGCGGTAGTAGTCGATCAGGTCGCCCTTGGTGTAGCCCTCGGTTGGCCAAAACACCTTGTCGAGGTTGGTGAACTTGAGCCCGGCGTCTGCGCTCGAAGTGTCGCGGGTCGGCCGCGCTGCCTTCGGGCTCGACCCGGTGTCCGCCGGCTCGGCGACCGGCTGCTCCGTGACCGCCTGCCCGGTGATTGGCGGCTCGCTGACCGTGGTATCGCGGCGGCACTCCTCGATCGGTTTGTCGTCGCGCAAGCGCACGAACACCGGATGTCGCAGCAAGCCCTGCGGTGTCCATTCTTTGTAGCGCACCTCGCATACCAGCCCCGGCTCGACCCAGGCATGACGGTCGCCGCGCGGGAGCTCACCGATGCACGGCGTCGTCGCGCGCTGCCGCGCCTCGAGCAATCCGCCGAGCTCGCGCAGCAGGTGGTCGCTGAAGCCGGTGCCGACCCGGCCGGCGTAGCGCAGCCCCGGGGATTTGTCGCCGTCGGCCCACACCGCCAGGTGCAACGCCCCGAAGCCCTGGCGCTGTCGCGCCGGCCGGCTCCAGCCGACGATCGCGAAGTCGGCGGTGTGATCGACCCGGTACTTGAGCCAGTGCCCGGAGCGACGGCCGGGGTACGGCGAATCGGCCTTCTTCGCGACCATTCCCTCGAGTCCCATCTGCTCGATTTGCGAATAGAGCTCAACGCCGCGTTCCTCGATGTGGTCGAGGTAGCGCAGCGGCCCGGCCGGGGGCAGTAGCGAGGCCAGCAGCGCTTTGCGCTCGATCAGCGGCAGCGGCCGCAAGTCGAAGCCCTCGAATGCCACCAGGTCGAAGCCGAAGAAGGTCGCCGGGGTGCGCACTGCGGCGCGCTCGACATCCAGCGGGCGCGACAGCAGCGCGCGTTTCTGGAGTTGGTTGAAGCTAGGGCGGCCGCTCGGGTCGAGCACCACCACCTCACCGTCGATCACCAGCGACTTGCCGGGCAGCGAGGCGAGTGTGCGGCCGAGCTCGGGGTAGAGCGCGGTGGCGTCGAGGCCGTTGCGGTAGCGCAGGTACGGCTCACCGTCTCTCTTGGCAACCAGCAGGCGGTAGCCGTCGTACTTGAGCTCGTAGAGCCAGCCGGCGCGCGAGAACGGCTGCTCGGCAGGCTGGGCGAGCGTGAGCTCCAAGGTCCGCGGATCGACCTGGCGCCGGCGGGCGCCGAGCTCGCGCAGGCGATCGAGAATGCGCGTCTGCCGCTGGTCGACCGCACCCAGCTCCTCGACCGTCAGGCCCGAGTAGATCGAGGTCTCGGGAAGCACCCGGGTGCCTTCGGGCGCGGCGGCGGCGTCCGGCTTCTTCATCAGCAGCCACTGCTTGTCCTCGTCCTTGGTCTTGCCGCGCTGGTTGAGCGGCGGCCGGGTGCGGAACAAGGTCCAGACTCCGCGCAGCTTGTAGCCAAAGAGCTCGAACAGAAGCTTGCCGGACCGGTATCCCGCGACCGGATCTTCGAGCGCGGTCCAGCGCCCGCGGTCCCACACGATCATCGCCCCGGCGCCGTAGTTGCCGTCCGGGATCAGGCCCTCGAAGTCGCTGTACTCGAGCGGGTGATCCTCGGTCTCGACCGCCAGCCGTTTCTCTCGCGGGTCGAGGCTGGGGCCGCGAGGCACCGCCCACGACTTCAGCACTCCCCCGAGCTCGAGACGAACGTCGTAGTGAGTGCGTCGAGCGGCGTGCTTCTGGACCACGAACAGTCCTTGGCCGCCGCCGTCCGCGACCTCACCACCGAATGGTTCCGGGGTCTCGGCCGCCGACCGTTTGTCGCGGTAGCTCGCGAGCGCGTCGTCCGGAGACTCGGGTTTCGAGACCGACCTGTCGCCGTCAGGACCGCGCTGTTTGTGACCTTTCGGAGACATTGGATGGCCGGCGCGCCCGCTTCCCCTGAGGTCGCGGCGACCGCGACGGTGAGTGTAAGCCATGGTAGAATCGCTGGTTATGGTGGCTCGTCCGATCAGTAGCGGCAACATTTCGTTCGGGTTGGTGTCGATCCCGGTCAAGCTGTTCTCGACGACCGAACATTCCTCCGGCATCTCGTTCAACATGCTGGACTCGAGCGACAACAGCCGGGTCAAGCAGCAGTACATCAACCCCAACACCGGCGAAGTGGTCGGTCGGGAGCGGATGATCAAGGGCTACGAGTTCGCCAAGGGCCAGTACGTGACCTTCACCGACGACGAGGTCAAGTCGCTGCTCGAGAAGGCGTCACCTGCGATTGCGATCACCGAGTTCGTGCCCCTCGACCAGGTCGACCCGATCTTCTACGACAAGGCCTACTTCCTCGGTCCAGAGACCGGAGGCGAGCGCGCCTACCGCCTGCTGTCTCAGGCAATGCGCGAGACCGGTCGCTGCGCTCTCGCCAAGTACTCGGCGCGCGGCAAGCAGTACATGGTGATGCTGCGCCCGTACAAGACCGGGCTCTTGATGCAGCAAATGAACTACGAGGACGAGATCAAGTCCTTTGACGAGGTTCCCTTGGGCGACGAGACCGAGCTCAAGGCCGGTGAGCTGGCTCTGGCGATCCAGTTGATCGAGCAGATCGCCAGCGACCAGTTCGAGCCTGGCAAGTACGAGGACGAGGTGCGTCAGCGGATCTGGGCGGTGATCGAGCAGAAGATCGAGGGTCGCGAGGTCACCGAGGTCGAAGAGGAAGCGCCAAAGGCGCAGATCATCGACCTGATGGAGGCGCTCAAGGCCAGCCTCGGTGAGCGCTCGACCCCGGGTCGCAAGCCGGCGCGACGCTCGTCGCGAACCGAGACCGAGGCGGCGCCGCGCAAGCGCAAGGCCGCCAAATAATCGCCCGGTTCCAAGGAGTCTCCCGCTCGAAGATGGCTGGCTCCACCGAGACGGGCTACAGCACGAGCGACGTCTCCCAGTTGTTGGGTCTCGAGCCCCGGCAGGTTCGCGCTCTCCTCGACGACCGGATCGTCGAACCCGAGCAGACCGCCGGCGGCGAGTCGCGGTTCAGCTTCCAAGACCTGGTGATGCTGCGCGCCGCGATCGGGTTGCGCGAGGCGCGGGTGCCGCGCCGACGGATCCGCTCGGCGATTGCGGGCCTGCGCCACCAGCTGCCGGCGGATGCGCCGGCGACCGGAGTCCGGATCTTCGCGCGCGGCGGCCAGGTGGTGGCGCAGCAGGGAGGATCGATGTGGAACCCGGAGTCGGGGCAGGAGCTGATCGACTTCTCGGTTGATGACAACGATCCCAGCGCTGTCGGCGCCACCCCTCCTCCGCGGGTGGAGACCCAGCCGGCGGTCGCGGAGCCGAGCTCCGAGCCCAGCGCCGATGACTGGTTCGAGCTCGGGTGCGAGCTCGAGACATCGTCTCAGCCAGACGCGCGCGCCGCCTACTTGCGCGCGCTCGAGCTCGATTCTTCGCACCTCGACGCCCACCTGAACCTCGGGCGGCTGCACCACGAGGCGCACGAGGTCGAGGCCGCCGAGCACCACTATCGCGCGGCGCTCGAGATCGCTGCCGGAGATGCAACCGCCGCCTTCAACCTCGGGGTTGCGCTCGAAGACCTCGGGCGCGACGTCGAAGCGCTCGCCGCCTACGAGCAGGCGATCGCAGCCGATCCCAAATCGGCCGACGCCTACTACAACGCCGCGCGCCTCTACGAGCGCCGCGGCGAGCGGGCCAGCGCGTTCCGTTGCCTGAGAACGTATCGCTCGCTATGCGGTTGAGCGTCGCCGCGTTGCGCGGCGCCGTCGCGCTCGAACGGCTCCCCGGACGGGGCCGAAACCGGTTAGACTAGTGCTTTCCGCTTGCGATCGTTCGATCGTCGTGTAGGCGGTCGAAAGGGCGATGAGTCACCCGAGAAAGGAGAACGAGCATCCGAAGGCCACGAGGTAATTTCCCGGAGAAGAGGAACGACAACGAACCCCGGATCAACTTCCGGATCCGCAAGAGTCCGGTGCGGTTGATCGGTCACGACGGTGAGCAGATCGGCGTGGTGCCGATCGAGGATGCGCGGCAGCGCGCCGAAGAGTTGGCGCTGGATCTGGTGGAAGTTGGTCCGAACGCCGACCCGCCGGTGGTCAAGATCCTCGACTGGGGCAAGATGAAGTTCGAGCGCGACAAGAAGGCTCGCGAGTCGAAGAAGAAGACCCAGACGATCGAGATCAAAGAGGTCAAGTATCGGCCGACCATCGACGGCCACGACTTCGACATCAAGACCAAGCGAGCGGAGCGCTTTCTCCGTGAGGCCAAGAAGGTCAAGGTCACGATCTTCTTCCGCTACCGGCAGCTGCGGCGCCCGGAGCTCGGGGTCAGCATCCTCGACCGGGTGACCAAAGATCTGTCCGAGATCGCCGATGTCGAGCATCGTTCAGGGCTCGAAGGTCGTCAGATGACCATGGTTCTCGGCCCCAAGCCGCAGACCATCAAGGCCTCCAAGTCCGCTACCAAGCCAGTCGCCAAGGCTGTGGCCAAGACAGCGGCCAAGCCACCTACCGCGGCTCCAGCCGAGGTCACAGCCGATCTCGCCGCCGAGGTGACAGTCGGTGTCGCTGCCGAGGTCGTGGCCAAGCCAGCTGCCAGATCCAAATCCAAGAAGGTGGTTGCGGCCGAAGGCGACGAACCCAAGCCGGGCGCTCGGGTTGCCCGCGCCGTGCAGGCGCCCGTGTAAACCCCGGCGTTCGGGCCGAGGTCTCAGCTGCGCCCGGTCGAGCGGAGCAGCACGAAGAGGCGCTCGCGGATCCCGGCCTCGGTCCGATAGGCGGTGCCCGCTGTGCGAGTCAGCGCGGCGCCATACGCAAGGCGCCGTCGAGACGGATCACCTCGCCGTTCAGCATCTCGTTCTCGATGATCGCGCGCGCGAGCTGGGCGTACTCCTCGGGTCGCCCGAGGCGCGACGGGAATGGAATCGTCGCCTCGAGCGAGCGCCGCGCCGGCTCCGGCAGGCCAGCGAGCAGCGGCGTGTCGAACAAGCCCGGAGCGATGGTGACGCAGCGGATGCCTTCGCGGGCGAGGTCGCGGGCCACCGGCAGGGTCATCCCGACGATCCCGCCCTTCGACGCCGAGTACGCCACTTGGCCGACCTGACCGTCGAAGGCGGCAATCGACGCGGTGTTGATCAGCACTCCACGATCTGTGCCGTCCGCCTGGCCCTTGTGCTTGCAGATCGCTGCTGCGACCAGACGGATGACGTTGAAAGTGCCGATCAGGTTGACGCCGATCACCCGCTGGAAGGCGGCGAGCGGGTGCGCGCCGTCCTTGCCAACGGTCTTGATCGCGGTGCCGATGCCGGCGCAGCTGATGCCGCCGTCGAGTCCGCCGAAGGTCTCGTAGGCGGCAGCCACTGCCGCGGCCACCTGCGTCTCGTCGGTAACGTCGGTGGCGACGAAACGGGCGCTCGGTCCGATCGCCGATGCCGTGGCTTCCCCCGCCATGGGGTTGACGTCGGCGATGACCACCTTGCCACCGGCGCCTGTGATCGTGCGCGCGGTCGCCGCGCCCAGGCCCGAGCCGCCGCCGCTGATCAAGAACGTCCTGCCTTTGATTTCCATGCTGCGTCCCTCCTCGAGTTGACAGGCGATTGTAGCCGCCGGCTCGTTTGGGCCGAGCGGCCCGCTACCACCCACGTTCGCTCGATCGTCGGCCGCCCAAGTCTCGGCGCGCCCGGAAACCGGGCGGCTACCCAAAGAGGAGCCCAGGGTCCTCGTTGAGCGAGGCGCTTCGCTGACCCTGGTGTCCCGAACTGGGATCCCGGCGGAGCCGACAGCTATTCGAGAGTCTCCAAGAACTCCACGAGCAGGCGGTTGGTCTCGACGGCTCGCTCCTGTTGGATCCAGTGGCCGCAGCCGGGGACGATCACCGAGCGAGTGAGCAACGGCAGGTTGTCCGAGAAGCGCTCGATGGCCGGTCCGCCCCACCGCGTCGGTCCGTCGCGCTCGCCGCCCACGAACAGGGCAGGGACTCGGATCGGGGCTAGGTGGAAGGCGGCCAGGTCCTCCCAGTCGCGGTCGACGTTGCGATAGCGGTTGAGCCCGCCGCGAAACCCGGTGCGCTCGAACTCGGCGGCGTAGAAGTCCAGGTCGTCTTTGGTGAGCCACGAAGGCAGCTCGTCGGGGATCGTGAAGCGGTCCCTCATCCGTGCCCCGCGGGGCACCAGCGACAGGTTCTGTGCCCGCTCGCCG
The DNA here is from genome assembly GCA_032128015.1 of Holophagae bacterium. Classification (GTDB taxonomy): domain Bacteria; phylum Acidobacteriota; class Thermoanaerobaculia; order Multivoradales; family Multivoraceae; genus JAQBHE01. The sequence goes on along the minus strand of JAQBHE010000413.1, from coordinate 2,899 downwards.
ATGTCACCCGAGGCGCCGTAGTAGAAGCCGAGCAGCCAGCCCCTCACGTCCTCTTCGATCTCGGCCTCGGCACGACCCGGCTCTTGGAAGTACTCGATGTAGAACTCGTCTTTGCCGCCGAAGCCGCGGAACACTTCGGACGGCTTACGGTTGCCGCGCGGGTTGTAGGGAACGCTGAGACCGGCGACTCCACGGAACAGATCGGGACGCAGCAGCGCCGAGTTCCAGACGATCGGCGCGCCCCAGTCGTGACCGACGAGCACGGCTTGGCGTTCTCCCAGCGCAGTCACCAGGGCGACGATGTCTCCGACCAAACGCACCATCCGGTACTCCTCGACCGCCCATGGCCGCGACGATCGGCCGTAGCCGCGAACGTCGATGGCGGCCGCCCGGTAGCCCGCCGCGGCGAGCGCGGGCAGCTGGAGCCTCCACGAGTACCAAGATTCCGGGAAGCCATGCACCAACAGCACCAGCGGTCCCTCGGCGACGTGGATCCGGATGCCGTTCGCTGTGATGTTGTGGTGACGGATCTCGGTCATTCGGTGGCTCCTCGCTCCAAGCTCGCGTTGGAGCCGCCGAGTTTATCGTCGCCGGCTGACCTTCCGAATGAAGCGGCGGGGTTCCGCCGGATTGCCTCTTGGGGGTAGCGGCCGAGCTTGGGCGGCCGAATGCGGAGTTGCTGGGGCGTAGGTCATTGCTACGAATTGGTCTGGGCGGTCGTGCGGGCGCTGGGCGTCACTTCTCGTTCGGGCGCGATGGATTCGCCGGCGTTCTTGCGAAGTCGCGGACAACAGACTCCGCCTTCGGCTCCGTCTTTGTCCTCCACCTCACGTCGGTCGTTGCGGCGTCGGCCTACGGCCGCCGACGCAAGGAAACTAGATCGTTCGTCGGCCGCCCAAGCTCGGCCGCTATGTTCGGAAACGCCCATCCGTCCCATCCCCATGTGCCCACGCTTCCATCGACGTCACAGCACGTTCGGAGACAACATTCCATCATCTCCCCACGTAGCGGCCGCGCTTGGGCGGCCGACGAACGCGCGAGAGTCCCGGCGACCGCGACCGCGCCCGAACGAGGAGAGACGCCGAGCGCCCTCGACGCCAACGGGCAATTCGCAGGATTGACGTCCCACCGACATCCCCTCACTGCGTTCAGAGGACCAGATGGTGCCCCCCTCCTGGCGGAAGCCCGGGTAGACTCCAACCCCCGCCCGGAGAGGCTTACCAGGAGAAAAGGCGTCATGGGACTTCTCGACGACAAAGTAGCGATCATCACCGGCTCGGGCAACGGCATCGGTCGCGCCCATGCTCACCTGTTCGCCGAGCTCGGCGCCAAGGTCCTGGTCAACGACCCCGGAGGTTCGCGCGAAGGCCAAGGCTCGGGCGCCGCCGCCGACGTGGTGGTCGAAGAGATCCGCGCCCGCGGCGGAGTCGCGGTCGCGAACAAGACCGCGGTCGGCACCTTCGAGCACGCCGAGGAGATCGTCCAGGCGGCGATCTCGGCCTTCGGCCGTCTCGACATCCTGGTCAACAACGCCGGCATCCTGCGCGACCGGACGATCCTCAAGATGGCGCCCGAGGAGTGGTACTCGGTGATCGAGGTACACCTCAACGGCACCTTCACCTGCCTGCAGGCAGCGGCCAAGGTGATGGTCCAACAGGGCGGCGGTGGCCGGATCATCAACACCTCGTCGAGCTCGGGGCTGCTCGGAAACTTCGGGCAGGCCAACTACGGCGCGGCGAAGTCGGCGATTCATGCGCTCACCCGAATCGCTGCCTGGGAGTTCGCGAAGCACCGGATCACGGTCAACTGCTTGGCGCCCAACGCGCTCACCCGGATGACCGAAGACCTGCCCGGGATCTCCGGGGTGTGGGACGCCGAATCTCTCGGGCCCCAGTTCATGTCACCGATCGTGGCCTTTCTCGCCTCGGACAAGGCGGAGCGGATCACTGGCCAGACCTTTGGCGCCGACGCCAACCACCTCCACATCTACAAGATGATGGTCAGTCACGGAGTAACCAAACGCTCCTCCGAGCCGTGGACCGATGCCGAGATCGAGCCGATCATCCAGCGCATCGTCTACTGGTAGCCGCGGGCCCACGGGGGCACGCTTCAGCCCCCTCCTGGCGACGGTCCTGGCGATCTTCGCGGTCGCCGGGTGCGCCAAACGCCCCGAGGAAGCGCTGCCGCGACCGAATCTGCTGATCCTCTCGGCGGACTCGCTACGCGTCGATCGGCTGGCGCCGTGGAGTCCCGGCGGCGTGTCGACACCGGCGCTTCGAGCGCTCGCCGATCGCGGCGTCTTGTTTCGCGACGCCTGGGCGGTCGCGCCGTGGACCGCGCCTTCGATGGTCTCGGTGCTCACCGGTCTCTACCCGCCGAGCCACGGCGCAGTGTCTCGTGACGACACCACGCCCCCCGAGCTCGTGACCCTGCCCGGGTTGGCCGCGGCTCACGGCTACAAGATGGGCAACTTCTCGTTCTTCTCCGGCATCTCCTACTTCCGCAACCTCGGACTCGGAGACCCGGTGCCGGACCTTGCCGAAGGCCGTGAGCCCGAGGCGTTTGGTCGTTGGCTCGACCAGGATCCTGATGCGGGTGCTGCTTCGAGCGCGCCGTTCTTCGCCTGGATCCACCTCCTCGATCCGCACCTGCCCTACGGGGCCAGTGGCTACCAGGCGACCGAGGTCCAGATTCACGGCTCGACGGGTCTCGAGCGGGCGCAGCTCGCCGCCACGGTGCCGGTGGGTAGCGTCACCTTCGACCCAGGCGACCGCGAGCGTCTGCTCGAGCTCTACGACCAGGACATCGTGCGGCTCGATTTGCGAGTCGCGGAGGTCGTCGCGGTGCTCGAGGACCGCGGTCTGTTGAACGACACCGTGATCGTGTTCGTCGCCGACCA
>JAQBHE010000412.1:0-6413 GCA_032128015.1 Holophagae bacterium | reverse complement strand
CGGCAAGAGCCGCACCGGCTTGCGCCGGGACTTCGAGGCGAGCGACCAGGAAACCCGAAGCGTCGCCCGCTTCTTTCACGCCACTCGCACCGCTGACGAGACCGCGGCGAAACCGAGCCCCCAGATGCTCTTCGAGCTCATGTCCGAGCTCGGCGCGCAGCCTGCCGAGACCCTGATGGTCGGCGACACCGACCACGACTTGAACATGGCCAAGAGCGCCGCGGTCGCCGCGGTGGCGGTCCTCGGAACGATGAGCCGCGTCGAGCTCGAACCACTCGCGGTCGGCTGCATCGAGTCGGTCACCGAGCTCACGGCGTGGCTCGAGGGCGTCGCGGCGCTCTCCGGCGAAGCGGCCGCGTCTCGGATCGCAGGACCCACCCTACGATGACGCCCTCTCTAGGTCTGGCTCGCTGCGAGATCGGCGAACAACGACAGCTCCTCGGAACCGCGGAGCGTTGAGGCGACCCGACGGACCATCGCCTGCGGCAGGGCCTTCCAGGCGCGCCGAAGGTCGCCCGGGCGGTCCTCCGAGAGGATGCCCAGGAGCTGCGCGGCCTGCATCAGGTCTTTGCGCGACTTCGTCGTCTCCGAGACCGGACGCTCACCCGCTGTCCAGATCTTGTGGAGGGCAAAGCGAGCCGGATCAGGGAGGTTGACCAGGACTCCGGCGGCGTAGAGTACCGCGCACCGCGTTACGCCCCCTAACAGGTACCCGAGGTGCGGAAGGGCCTGCGCCGCGATACCGAGAGCCCGGATCGGCACGACGCCGTTTCGTCCCCTCGCGGCTGGGGTCAGGAAGTCGACGCGGAGATCTCGACCTCGAACCCTAAAGGAGCTGCTTGGGAGCTTCGGGTCCAGCGGAGGAACCGCGAGAAAATCCGGATTGGCCTCGCGAAGCGCAGCGATCAAGTCCTGTTTCTTGGCGGCCGGATCGATCGCAAGCGACAGCCCCGGGTCATGAAGGAGGTCTACGTCCGCCGTGCGGACCGCCGTGCGATCGAGGACAACGCCCAGGAGGTTGCCGTACTGCGCAAACGCGTGTGTGCCGACTAGGACCGCGCCGACGCGAAACAGCTCGCGCTCCGCAAGGACTGCTAGGAGGCGGCCCGTGGCGGCATCGGGCCGAAGCGCCCCGGCGGCAGCTAGCATGGCGACGATCTCGCTCCGGCGCGCCCGATCCGGCGCCTCGCGCGCCCTCCCCTCCCGAACTTCTTCGACCCAACCGAGCAGGGCAGGGGTCTCCGGACCCAAGTAGATCTGTGTCTTGAGCCCGCCCTCGGAGCGCTGTAGGTACCAATACCGATTGCCACGCACGCTCTTGGAAACGAACGACCCTGGCGGGGGCAACGGTCCCGCGGCCCACTCCGCTTCGACAAGACCCAGTTGGTCGAGGAGCTCGGAGTAGAGAGCTTGAGCCGTCTCAGGGAGCCGTTGGGACATCGAGTACAGCGCCTGTTATACGCACGTTAACAGCAACGTGCGTATAACTCCAGCAGCTCGCCATCCGATCGAGATCCGCCTCAACCGTGACGACGTTTTCGTCATGTCGAGATCTTCGCTCAACAGAAACGTAGTCAGCCGGCCCGGATGCCGACCTCGCGCAGGTCCTTCGAGATCGCGCAAGGGCACCGGGTAAGAGGCCTTTTCGCTGCCGATTGCCCTCTGCCCGAGCCCGGCGATCTTCCTTGGCAACGCCTTGGCACGACCGTTGCCTTACCCCGACCTGAAGGCGGCAGTGGGAACGGCCGGCGAGCGGCCTGCGAGCGTCGCCGTCTAGAAACACACTCCGCGGCGTGGTCGCTGCATTCAACTACAGGAGCTTCGACATGAAGCACGGACTGCCTTCCCTGATCGCAATCGCCCTCCTCGGGACCTCGGCGCCGGCCGCCTTCGCCGGCGGCGCCGCCGTGACCTACGACCTCGGAATCGGCTCGGCCTATGTTTGGCGCGGCATCACTTTCACCGACGGCGCGGTGTTCCAGCCAGCCCTCACCGTCTCACACGAGAGCGGATTCGGCTTCAACGTTTGGGGAAACATGGACATCGACGACGTCAACGGCTTGTCGGGCGACTTCCAAGAGGTCGATCTGACCGCCTCCTACGGCTTTGGCGGTGACAAGTTGAGCGCCGAGATCGGCTACATCGAATACCTCTTCCCCAACGGCGTCGGTCCTTCCACGAGCGAGGTCTACTTCAGCCTCGGTCTCGACACCGCACTCTCTCCGAGCCTGGCGATCTACTACGACTTCGACCAGGTCGATAGCTTCTACGGCACTTTGAGCGTCGAATGGGGCAGGGAGCTCAACGGGGGCTGGAAGTACGCGGTCGGTCTCCTCGCGGGATTCGCCGCCGACGACTACGCAATCCACTACGGCGGCACCGAAGGGGGCCTGTACAACGGCGAGGCCCGTCTCACCCTGACGTATGAGCAAGACAGCTGGTCGGGGGGGGGCTTCGTCGCCTACACGGACACCCTCGACAAGAAGGTCCTGCCCAACCAGGCGGTGGACTTCTACGGCGGGTTCTTCGTCAGCTTCTAAGCCGACCTGGATCGATCGGATGAGCGCACGCGCCGGCGGCTGACTCGAGCCGCCGGCGCGAAGTCTCAGCGATAGACCTCGCGACGGTGGCCGACCCGAACAACGGAGATCAGAAGATCCCGTTTCTCGAAGGCGTAGACCACGCGATAGTGCCCGACACGGAGCCGGCGAAATCCCGACCATTCCGCTCTCATCACTTTTCCCTGGTGCGGATCGTCTCGGAGTCCCTCAACGGCGTCGACGATGCGAACCCGGTCCGCCTCGGGAAGCACGGCGACCTCCCGAATCGCACGCCGCTCCCAACGGATCTGAATCTCAGTCGAGCCCAAGCTCTCCTCGAACGACCAGGTGATCGACCCACTCAGCGTCCGGATCTCGGAATCGGCCCAGAGCGATCTCGAGGTCCTCGCACTCATCGAGGTGGCGCTCCAGTGCCTCGATGATGAACGAGGTCTTCGTCCGCTTCGTGGCCCGGGCCAAACTCTCCAGGCGCTCGGCGATCTCCTCAGGGAGTCGAACAGTCTGAGTGCTCATCGCGCACCTCCGTAATCACTGTACTACGGAAGTGCGATGGACGTGGCGGGACCCCCGTCCGAGGTTGGCCGGGTGGCGATCCGGAACCCCGAGTCTCACCGGACTGGAGATGACGCCGTCGGCTGTCGGCGAGCTCGAGTCCGAAGACTCCGAGCCGCGGTACAGTACGTGCGACCAACTGCTCGGGATCAATCGCCTTTCTCCGCCCGAGTCTTGGGTGCCAGCAGACGCTCCCCCAGCGAAGTCAGCGCACACTCGCCAAACAGGAGAGAGCCCATGACCGCCACGCCACTCCGTTCGCTCAGCGCGTTGCCCCTCCTCCTCCTGCCATTCACCCTGTCGGGCTGCGCCCCCGGTTCCACCGATGCACGACAAGGGCAAGACCCGGCCGCCGCTGAATCCCTCATCTCCCGCAGCGAGAACCGACCCGCCTGCCGCAACGCGACCAAGCTCCGCCAGGCGCTCTTCGGCGATCTTCACGTCCACACCAGCTTCTCGTTCGACGCGGCGGCCAACAGCACCGGGGCGACCCCCGCCGATGCCTATCGCTTCGCCAAGGGCGAGGAGATTCCTTTCTTTCCGATCGACGACGCCGGCAAGCCCACAGGCAGCATCCGGATCGATCGTCCTCTCGACTTCGTAGCGGTCACCGACCACGGCGAGTTCTTAGGCGAGCGGCGACTGTGTCGCGACCCCGAGTCGCCCCGCTACGACACCGAGTTCTGCAAGGGGACCCGGGTCAGCGAGCGCCAGTCGATGAGGATGTTCGGCGCCGTCATCACGACCGAGACCCCGCGCCGGATCCCCGAAGTCTGCGGCGAGGACGGAAAGCTGTGCTTGGAATGGGCGAAGAGTCCCTGGCAGAAGATCATCGAAGCGGCGGAGCAGGCCTACGACCGCAGCGAAGACTGCACCTTCACCTCGTTCGTCGGCTACGAGTACACCGGCACTCCCGGGGTGTCGAACTACCACCGCAACGTCATCTTCCGGGGCTCTACGGTTCCCGACCTGCCAGTCTCCTACATCGACGCGCCGAGCGACAGCGAGCTATGGGCGCGGCTCGACCAGGTCTGCGTCAAGGCCGCAGGCGGCGCGGCTGGCCCAGGCTGCGACTACCTGACCATCCCGCACAACACCAATCTGGCCAACGGGAGGATGGGACCCTACCGCGGTCTCGAGCAGACCGTGGAAGCGCGCCGCGCCTACTCGCAGAAGCGCCTCGAGCGCGAACCGATCGTCGAGATCTTCCAGCACAAGGGCTCATCCGAGTGCATCAACGGCCTCACCACCGTCTTCGGACCGCCGGACGAGCTCTGCGACATGGAAGCGGTGCGCGTGATCGGGCGCGAGGAAAGCATCACCGCCACCGCCGGTACCAGCCAACAACCGAACCTGCCGACCTCTCAAGTGACCGAGGAGTGCGCACCCGGAGCGACCGGCAGCGGCGGCATGGTCGGCGCGGGCTGCGTCGCGCGATCCGACTTCGTGCGCTCCGCTCTTCTCGAGGGCCTGGAAGAAGAGATTGCGACCGGTCTCAACCCCGCCAAGCTGGGCATCATCGCCTCGACCGACACCCACGCCGCCACCCCGGGAGCGGTCTCGGAAGCAGACTGGCGCGGTCACGTCTCGCTCGAGTCGACACCCGAGGAGCGCCTGCAGCCAGGGCTCCTCACCAGCGGCATCGACGGCAACCCCGGCGGCCTCGCCGGAGTCTGGGCGGTCGAGAACTCCCGCGACGCGATCTTCGATGCCTTGAAACGCCGCGAAGTCTTCGGCACCTCGGGCCCGCGCATCCAGCCTCGCTTCTTCGGCGGCTGGAACTTCCCCCAGGACCTGTGCAACCAGCACGACCTGATCGAGCGGGCCTACAAAGGCGGCGTTCCCATGGGCGGCGACCTGCCCTCGATCCGGGACAGCCAGAAGCCGACCTTCCTCGCTCTCGCGTCCCGCGATCCCGCCGACAGCGCGGCACCGCTTCAGCAGCTCCAGCTGATCAAGGGCTGGATCGACGCCGACGGCAGGGGCCGCTATCAAGTCCTACCGATCGCCGGCACGCCCGACAGCAAGGCAACCGTCGACCCCACGACCGGCGAGCGCACCGGCGCCGGCCACGCCAGCCTCTGCACCGTCTACCGCGACGAGGACTTCGCAGCCGACCAGCACGCCTACTACTACCTCCGCGTGGTCGAGAACCCCAGTGTCCGCTGGAGCGTCTACGACTGCCTACGCATCGCTCCCGAGAAACGCCCCCCGGTGTGCAGCGACGGCTCGTACCCCAGCGTCATCCAGGAGATGGCCTGGACGTCGCCGATCTGGTACCGGCCGCAGTAAGGGATCTCCCTCGCGGGCGGCCGAAGAGGATGCCGGCGCGACCGGCTGCCCGACCGAGTTGACTCCTACCCTGTCGGCTCTGCCAACGGTCGCTCATCGCTCGCGCCGAGCGCGCTCCCTTGACGACCTACGCCCGACAGTTCCGGTGCTAACTCGGCCGCGCGCCCGGGGAGTGCGACGCTCCACGGGAGCCGCCGGTCGGCGAGCCCGCCCGGGCGCTCAGATCGCGTAGTGTGCACTGTTGATCCCAAGAGCTTCCGGGTCAACGCAGCCGACGATGCGCCGGGAAGCCTCGCCATCTCGCCCGAGGTCGACGAGGCTCGGCTCAACCGGTAGCCGCGAACGATCCGTGACCAGCCGGACCGTCGGTCGATCCAGTCGCTCGGGATCGGGATTCGACTGCGTCACCACCGCGATCTCGCCGGTCGACAGCTCGACGGTCGAGCCCACCGGGAAGATACCAACGCAATGGATGAACGCCTTGACCAGCAGTGGGTCGAGGTAGAGACCGGCCGATTCGACCATTTGGTGCAAGGCCACATCGGGAAGACACTCCTTCTGGTAGACCCGCTTGGTGGTCATCGCATCGTAGAGGTCGACGACGGCGATGACTCGGGCGAAGAAGGTCTGGCTGCGCAGCAGCTCCAGCGCCGGATACCCCTGGCCGTCGAAACCGAGGTGGTGTTGGAGCGCGGCGAGGATGCGCGGCACCACTCCCAGGTCTTCGACCAGAAGCGGGTACAAGGTTCGTGCGGCATACACCGTGTGGTTGCCCATCTGCGCCCACTCCTCGGGGCTCAGACGACTTGGCTTGTTGAGCACCTCGAGCGGGACGTGGAGCTTGCCGATGTCGTGGTACAGGGCGCACAGCCCGAGCTCCGCCAGCTGCGCGCGGTCGAGCCCGAGGCGATTCCCGAACACGATCGCCAAGACGCAGACGTTGACCATGTGGTTGAAGGTGTAGTGATCGCGGTCTTTGATCGCACTCAGGCCCAGCAGCGAGAAACC
>JAQBHE010000411.1:0-4392 GCA_032128015.1 Holophagae bacterium | reverse complement strand
CGATGGAATCGTGGTCCGCGCGCCGGCCGGCGCCTTCGATCGCCCAACCCTGGTGCGAATCGAGACCCTGCCTGCAACCGTCGCGCTCACGCCGCCCGATGGCGTCCGAGTGGCGGCGCGGGTCCGACTGCGCTTCACGGGTCGAGCGCGGATCCCGCTCTTACTCGGGGTGCCAGCACCGAGCAACGTCGCTGACGACGCGCTGGTCTTGATCGGCGAAGAGATCCGGCTGCCGTGGGGCCAACGTTGGAGCCTGGTGGCGATCGGCGGCGTGCTCGCGACTCCGGAAGGCCGTCTGATGTCGACCGAGGACGCGGCGTTGCCGGGTCGGCCGGCGGGCGCCCCCCCTGGAGCCGAGTCGCCGGCCGAGATCTACCGCGACGCCCTCGAGTACTTCCGGCGCTCGATCGACGCCACGTTCTTCTTCGATGTCGAGACGGCGCCGGTGCGCGCCGGCGGTTGGGTGAGCTCGGAGTTCGGCCTCGGATTGACGATCGTCGCCGGCCTGATGGCCGACCACGAGTCTCAGCTCGCGCTCTACAACGAGCTCACGAGCTCGGGATTCGTGGTCAAACCCAACGACTTCGGTGGCCGCTGGGTGCTGCCGGTGCTGCTCGGCCAGCCCTACCGGCTGGTCCAACGCGAGATCGCGACCGGCTGGATCCTGGCGTCTCAGGACTATGACCCGGTGACCGAGCGCGGCCTGGTCGACGTGCCTTTCTTCGGCGCCGACGAGGTCGAGCGCCCGCAGCTCGTCGACGCGTCGCCGTTCGAGATCCTCGCCTTCGCCGCCCCCGGGCGCGGCCGCGGAGCGGTCTCGAGTGCGCTGCGTGTGCGGCTCGAGGCCCAGGTGACCCGTGACCCGGGCGATTCCGTGTCGGTGCGCGGCGTCGCGGGCTACCCGATGGCGGCGGGGTCGACGATGCGGGTCTACGACTTCGAGCCGACCCGGCCGAGCGACCCCGACGCCGCGGCGCAGCCGCCGGTCGCAGGCGGTGAGCTGCGGCTGTGCGAGGCGAGTGACTCTTGGCAGACCGGCGCCATGCCGGCGAGCGAGGACCTGCTGCTGGTGGTCGGTCCCGGAGACCTCGAGGCCGCGCGACTTGGGACCCTCGAGCTGCAGTTCGACCGCGCTCTTGTCGACCTTACGCAAGCGTCGCCGTCCGGCATCGCGAAGCTGCGCGATCTCGGTCCCAAGAGTGCATGCGGCGCGGCCGCGGTGTCGTCGTACCCGCGAGACATCCCGGTCGCCATCGAACAGAGCGACCGCAACCGCCGGCTGATCGTGCGGCCGCTTGGCAGTCTCGCCGCCGGTCACCGCTTCCGTCTCGAGCTCGCGGCAACTCGCCTGGTCGCCGACAACGGCGGCGCCGGTGTCGCCTACTGGGACAGCGCGCCCCACGACTTCGAGTTCGCGACCGCGAGCCGCCCCGGAACACCGCTCGGCAGCGCCGCTCCGGATGTGCCGATCGCGTCGTGGGGTCGCGGTCGCGACCTGCTGCAGTTCGGGCAGCTGATGGTGGTGTCCACCAACTACGGCGGTCGGCTGTTCGCGTTCGATCTGAGCGACCCGACCGCCGATGGCCGCTTCCGCCTGCACTCGATGGAGCGCGGCACCGGGGCGATGGTGCGTTCGCTTTCGACCGACGGCCATCGCCGGATGTTCTACACCGTCGGCGGGCTTGCGTGGTTCGCCCAGGCGGCGCGGGTCGAAGACGTGATCGCGGCCGAGCACGACTGCGCTGGGGTGATCGGCGCTGTTCCTGGGGTCCCGTGCTTCTCCGCTGTTCCGGGCACCGTCGCGGTGGCATTTCGGACCAGCGGTTCGGGACTCGATACTTCGAGCTTCCTCGCGCTGTCGACGCTCAAGTTTGCGAGCCCGAAGGACATGGAGGTCCTGGTCCAGGACGAGACCGGCAAGACCCTCGATGCCGAGACCTTCGCTGCGACCTACGGCGCGGCCTTGGGCGATGCCGATGCGAGCGGCGTCCACAGCTTCGACGTGCCGCTGCGCTCGACCCTGGTGCGCTCCGGCGTCGAGCCGAGCCTCGGTGCGAGCGCCGCCGAGCGCCTGCCGGCGTGGCGCGACAATATTTGCGCGAGCGAAGAAGCGCACGATCGCTACCAGCGGGTCACCGTCGACAATCTGACCACCGGCGAGAGCTTCTCGTTCGACATTGCGAACCCGTGGACGACCAGCCAGAACCCCGGCGGCGGCGATGGCAGCGGCATCCTGCGCGGGGTCCATGCCCGTCGTGGCGATCAGCTACGAGTGCGCTACAACCTGCGCGCCATCGGCTACCTGGCGGTGCTCGGTTCCGGGATCACCGTCCTCGACTTGAACCGTCTCTACCGGACACCGCTCGAGCAAGCAGCCGCCAACGACGCGTCGAAGTGCGGTCGTCGGTTGGGCAGTTTCGAAGGCGAGCACCTGAGCTTCCCCGACTGCGCGCCGGCAAGCGCCGCGAGCCAGGGGCTGAGCTGGGTGACCAAGGTGACCGCGCACTCGGCGACCGGGCTCGAGTCCGGGAACCCGCGTGGCGTTGGTGCAATCGATGTCTATGCCCCGGCGCGCTCGATTGGCGTGGTCCACCCGCGCTCGCCAGTCGACAACCCGGGCGCGATCGGCGCCGACGGCCGGCTGTTCAGCCAGCTGCGCCAGGAGCCGGAGATCGCACTCGCTTGCATCGACTCGATCGATGGCAAGGAGGTATTCCCGTTCGACGTCGATCTCGCGAACGACGCGGTTTGGATCGACCACGGTCTGCGCGGCTCGTACGCCGGCACCTTCAGCGACGAAACGCCGGACGCCGAGCCCCAGGAGGTCGAGAGCGACCTGCTGGTGATCGCCGCCGACGAGGCCGGGGCGCTGGTGTTCGACGTCAGCAACCGTCAGCTTGCCCCCAGCAACATCGTCGCGATCCTCCAGGTCGAGGGTCACATCGCGTACCAGGCCAAGGTCGACTCGGCGCGCGGCGTGGTGCTGGTCGGTGGCACCGACACCACGGTCGAGCCGAGCCAGCCGGTGATCGACCTCTACGATCTGCGGTTGATCAACGGCGGTCCAAGAGCCGCGGTGCGGCCGCGGCCGTTCTTGAGCGTCCATGCGCCGTGGGTGGCCTCGGAGCTCGGTCTCGATGCGAGCGGCGCCGGTCTCCTCTACACCTGGAGCGAGGGCGGTCCGCGGGCGATCCCGATCGACCGTCCGCGGATGACCTTCCTCGGGCTCTATCGCGATGACGGCGAGAACGGCGCCAGCGGGTCACCGCCGGCCAGTGGTGGCCCGCCGACCGAGCTGCGTCCGACCCAGCGCTTCGTCCCGCTCGGAGTGCCGATGGAGCTGACCGCGGCAGACGAGCAGGCGAATCGCGACACCAACGAAGAGAGCGCCAGCGCCGCGTTCAAGCTCCGGGTGGCGTTGCCCGGAACCTTCGGCGAGCGGCTCGGAGCGGTGGTCGAGAGCCTGCGGATGCGCCCGTCGGAGCGCAACGCGGCGGAGGCCGACCTCGGTCTCGGAGCCTTGCCGCCCGGCGGTCCGGGCTGGCCCGACCCGGCGGTCCGGGTCACACTGCGCCGGGTGAGCGGCGCCGCGGCCACGGTCGGCGAGCGTCTGGCTCCGGGATTCAATCTCTACGAGTCTGAGGAGACCGTGCTGCTGCTCGCCGATCCGCGGGCGCGCCGCGGCTACCGGCGTCAAGAGCTGGGCGGCGATCCGGCCACCGCGGTCGCCGATGAGGAGAGCCAGTGCCGTCGCTGCGACTACCCGTCGGTGCTACCCGACCCCGAGAGCAGTGACCCCGAGAGCAGTGACCCGGAGCTCGCGCGAGTGGTCGAGCTGCTCGCCGGTCCGTGGGTTCGCGCCTACCTGGCCGCCGATCCGGAGGCTCCGCACTTTGCCGCGACCCGCGACGCTCTCGAGTTCTTCGAAGCTCACCGCGAGAGCTACCCGGCGCCGGCAGGAGTGGTCGAGACCGCGGGCTGGGCCGACGCGGTGCCGTCGCCGCTCCAGGTGTCGCTCGCCGAGCCACCGCTCCAGCCGGCGGTGTGGAGTCCCGGCGAGGCAGGACTGAGCGTCAGCCTGGTGGCCGGAGAAGCGCTGCTCACAGCGAGCGACCACGCGGTGCGCGGCCGCAGCTTGCCGTTCGTGCTTGATCGCAACTACCGATCCGGGATGCTCGGCTACGGACCGCTCGGCGTCGCCGGCTGGTCCGCGAGCGTGTTCGCTCACCTGCGCGAGCTGCCGACCACCGGCGAGGTGCTGTACCACGATGGAGCCGGACAGGTGTGGCGGTTCTTACCGGCGACCGGCGAGGTGCTCGCGGGCTTCGAAGAAGACGATCTGTCGTCGTACCACGCTCCCGCGGGCCTGTACCTGCGTCTCCAGAAGCTCGC
>JAQBHE010000410.1:0-7843 GCA_032128015.1 Holophagae bacterium | reverse complement strand
TGGTCGAGCCCGCGATCGAGCAGCTCCTGGCTGATCTCGCGGACCACTGTGTCGTAACCGGCGAGGGCGGTCACCTCGGCAATGCCGCGGCCCATCAGACCGCAGCCGATGATTCCGATTCTCTGAAGCGTCATCGCTACCTCACCTTGGCCGCGACCTCAGCAGCCGCTGGTCGTGGATCCCAGACCTCGATCCGGCGTCGACGTCCGCTGATCCGAGTCATTCGCAGTCTAACCGCTCCCTCGGGAGGCTCCTTGACCCGCTCCCCCCACTCGACGACCTTGATCCCGGGACGCTCGAGGAGCTCGGACCACCCGATCTGCTCCAGTTGGTCCGGCTCGAGGCGGTACAGGTCGAGGTGGAGCAGGTCGGCGAGTCCGCCGCGGTGCTCGTGCACCAGGGTGAAGGTCGGCGAGTGGATCTCGTTCTCGGCGATGCCGAGTCCGCGAGCGACCCCCTTGACCAGCACGGTCTTGCCGCTGCCGAGATCGCCGTCGAGCAGCAGCAGGCGATCCGGCAGCAGCGACCCAGCGAGCTCCGCGCCCACTTCCATGGTCGCGAGCTCGCTGGCGCTCAACCAGCTTCTCGGGTCCGCCATCGCTCCAGCTCCGCCGCCCCGACCAGGTGACGATAGGCTTCTGGAAGAAGCTCCGCGAGATCGCCAGCGATCCATCCCAGGGGGCCGCGCTCGGCAGCCAACAGATCGGCCGCCAGCCCGTGCCAGAACACCCCGATCGCCGCCGCAGCATCGGGCTCGTAACCCTGCGCCAGGAGCCCGCCGGTCAACCCGCAAAGCACGTCGCCGCTACCCCCGGTCGCGAGACCAGGGTTGCCGGTCGGATTGATCCAAACTTCGCCGTCCGGTGCAGCGATCAGCGAGCTCTGGCCCTTGAGCACGGTCACCGACCCCGAGCTCCGAGCCGCCGCCCGCACTGCCTCCAGACGATCCGCGGTGACCTGCGCAGCGGTGATACCGCCTGACAGCCGCGCGAGCTCGCCGGCGTGTGGAGTCAGCACCGCCAGACTCGAACGTCCGGCCAGGCGCTCGGACTGGCCGGCGAACGCGGCGAGGGCGTCGGCGTCGAGGACCAGCGGTCCTGGCCATGCCGCCACCAGCTCGCGCACCAACGCTCCGGTGTCGTCGGCGCGGCCGAGACCGGGTCCGACGGCGAGCGCAGCCTTGCCCGCCGCCACCTCGGTCAGGCGCTCCAAGTGTCCCGGGGCGAACCGGCCGCTTCCGGCATCGGCCAAGCCCACGGTCATCGCCTCGGGCACCGCATTCGCGACCTCGGCGCGGATCGACTCTGGCACCGCCAGGGTCACCAGGCCAGCGCCACTGCGCAACGCGCCACGGGTCGCCAGCATCGCCGCCCCCGACATCCCCCGCGATCCCGCCACCACCAGCAAATGGCCGAACCGGCCCTTGTGGGCGTCGGCGGGGCGAGGCAGGAGCCAACCCGACAGCTCCTCGACGCGCAACAAGTGCAGCGGCGGCGGCGACCCTTCGAGATCGCGGTAGGCGACACCCAGATCCGCGACCACCAGGACGCCGACCGCGTCGGCGGCGGGGGCCAAGATATGCGCTACCTTCGGCGCGGCGAAGGTCACGGTCAGATCCGCGATCACCCGCGGACCGATGACCTCGGCCCGGCTGGCGTCGAGGCCGCTCGGGATGTCAACAGCAACGACCGGCGCCGGCTGATCCGCGAGACGGCCGACCCACGCTGCGAAGGACCCTTCGAGCGGCCGGTCGAGACCGGTGCCGAATAGGGCGTCGATCCACAGGTCGACGGGGGGAAGCGCCGCCTCCGGGTCGCCGGTCGCGATGGCGATGCCGAGGCGGCGGCAGATCTCGAGTTGGGCGCCAGCATCGCCACCATAGCGATCGGGCGGCGCTCCCAGGAGGACCCGGCAGTGGTAGCCGCGAGCGTCGAGCAACC
This sequence comes from Holophagae bacterium, assembly GCA_032128015.1. Lineage (GTDB taxonomy): Bacteria > Acidobacteriota > Thermoanaerobaculia > Multivoradales > Multivoraceae > JAQBHE01. Next base: position 5,903 of record JAQBHE010000410.1, on the reverse strand, counting down.
GAGCGACCGCCAAGCCGTCGGCGCCGTTGTTGCCCGGGCCGCACAGGACACCTACCTCGCGGACGCCGGGATAGCGCTCGCCGACAGCGTCGGCGACCCCGAGCGCCGCGTTCTCCATCAACACCAACGACGGGATGCCGACGGTCTCGATCGCCCAGCGGTCGAACCGGCGCATCTCGTCGGCGGTCAGGATTCTCACATCCGACCCCAATCGGCCAGGCACTGCGCGCTGCGCGGCGCGCGACCGGGATGGGTGGCCAGCCAGCGCGCCAGCCGCGACAGGTCGGCCGGAGTGTCGACGTCGGCGCCGGGGTCGAGCAGCCGGGTCTTGAGACCGAGCTCGGCACAGCGCTCCAAGGTCTGTTCGAGCACCCGATCCGTGCTCCAGGTGATGTCTTCGAACAGGCGCGGCACGATCGCTTCACTCGCCGCTGCAATCAAGTAGTAGCCGCCATCGACCGCCGGACCGATCACGACTTCGCAGTCGGCGAGCCCGTCGAGAGCCTCCTCGACCACCCGATGGTCGAGCTCCGGATGATCGCTGCCCACCGCGGCGACCCGTCGACCGGTGCCGCCGGCCGCCGACAGTGCGCCCAACAGCCGTTCGCCGAGACCCTCCCCGGACTGGCGCATTCCCGGCACCTGGAACGGGAGCATCGAAACCTCGGGAGCCTCACCGTCTTCGAGCGCCCAGGCCACCCGGAGCTCGAAGTGTCCTTGGCTCAGCTCTTCAACCATGTCGCCGACGAAGGCCCGATAGAGGTCCGCGGCTTGCGCCGCCGAGATCGCGGGAACCAGCCGCGTCTTGACCCGCCCCACGATCGGGTTCTTGACCAACAGCACGACGGTCGAGTCGACATGGGCGGCAGCGGCCCTTGGGGCGACATCGCCGCGGTCGTCGCATCGACCGTTCTCGTCGAAGGTCATCGACGCCACGTACCGCCAGTGCCGTTCGACCCGGTGCCGTTCAGCCCGACACAGACTCCGGCCAGCGCGAGCCTGGTCGGAGTTTGCCTGGCTGCCAGAGTTGCCTGGATACCGAAGGCAACCTCGTCAGTGGCAACCTCGTCCGTGCCAGCCTCGTCAGTGCTTGAATCGGTACGAGAGCCCGACGTTGAACATCCATGGATCGACCGCGAGCTCGAAGTCCTCGCCGCTCTCGGCACTGGAATCGAGGTAGATCGTCCCAAGATGCAGGCCCCATTGGCCGTCGGCCCGAAACGGGATGTCGAGACCGATCTGGGCTCCCAGCACGAGCTCGCTCTCGAAGTCCTTGCGCACCCGGACGCCGATGGTCGAGAAATCCGCACTGCCGAAATCAGACCACGCCACCACTGGACCGGCGAACAGGTCGACGCGTCTTCGCGGAGTCAAGTGGAACGTCGGCCCGCCGAACAGCGTGAACATCGACAAGCTGTCTTTGTCCATGCCCCACAGCTCGGCCACGTCGAGCTCGAGGTGGAGATCGGCGTCGGCTTGGAAAGCGCCGAAGGAGACTCCGAACCAGTCGCGGAACTTGTACTCGGCTCCGAGACCGAAGCCGGTTCCCGAGTCGAGTGAATAGCGGCGTCGATCGGTGCCACCAGCGAAGCTCTCGAAGAGCTCATCGCTCGAAGTGTTGACGATGCCGATGAACGGTCGCAGCACCCAGCCACCCGAGTCACCCGCGCCGCGCCGCTCTTCCTTCATCCGCTTCTTGCACTCTTTGGTGCGGCACTCGGTGACGGTGATGGTCTCAGCGTCACGACCGGTGCCGCCGAAGTTGTCGAGCACCGTCGCCTCGACGGTGTAGCTGCCGGGCATGCCCCAGCTCTTCGTCTGGCTGTAGGGCGGCGCGACGGTCTGGCCATCGATCGTCACCCGCTCGATCTTGGCGCAGTCGCCGACCTTCGGCGAAGCCGCCAAAGACACTTCTTCCCACGGCTCCACCGAGCTCGCCGACGCGGTGAGATCGATCGACGGCGTTCCTGGAAGACACGGGGGCTCGCAGTCGCGCTCCGCGGTGGTCTCGGCACGACACTCGAGGGTGGTGCCGCGAGGGGTGGTCTGACGGCCCGTGACCGTGAACCGGAATGTCCCCTTGGGCTCGGCGCTGTCGAACCTCCAACGCCCGGGGGCGCTGGCCTCGGCGGCACCGAAGGTCCGACGTTGACCCGAAGGCGTCAGCACTTCGAGAGTGAGCGCTCCGGTGCTGCCGGTGGCGTCGATGGCGATGGTGGTGTCCTTGCAGGTTCGCCCCGCGGGGTCGTTGACCGTGATCTGGCAGACCGGCTCGGCCTGTTGGGCCAGGAACGTGAGGTTGCCGCAGACCTCGGGAATCACCATCGAGTACCACTGCCCGCGAGAAGTGAATTGGACCTCCCAGCCGGCGAACCCGGCCTTCCCCGCCCAGCACACATCGCTGCGAAGGGTCGGCTGACCGTTGTCGCGGAAGAACATCCAGCCGAAGCGTTGACCCGGATCGAAGGTCTGACGGGTGACATTGCCCCGGCGCACCGCCTGAAAGAGGTCGTTGGGATCGCCCGCCCATCCCGCCTGGCGAAGCAACAGCTCGACATCGATCCTCGCCGTCTCGAACAGCTGGATCAGGGCCTCCCGACTCTGGACGGGGGCCGAGAAGCGAGTCGCCGGGTTGCCAAGTCGGGTCATCTTGCGGGCATTTCCGCAGTCGACCTGGGCTCCGCCCGCGACCTGGGCGCCGCCGGCGCCAGCGATCGCCAACGACGCGACACCGATCGATAGACATGCGAGAGTACGAAAACGTCGGCTGGTCACCATAACGGGATTCTCCACCCTGGGATTGTCGGGACAAATGGTCGGGACCGCGGCCGGATGACGAACATCCGTTGCCCTGAGGTTCTCCGACCCGCGGTCGAATCATACTCCAGATCACGGTTCTGCCAACGCGACGATCCACCTCGTCAGGTGTAACGCGCGTCGCGATATCGGGGGTCGTAGAACGAAGGCAGCAGCTGGTCGACCCGCAGCAGTCCGGCGTCGCTGAGTCGAATCACCTCCGGGTCGACAGTGAGCAGACCGTCTTCGCCCAAGCGGTCGAGGACCTCCCGGTACTCGACCGCAACATCGCTGCCGAATTTACGCTCGAAGTAGGATCGGCTGATCGCACCGGTCTTGAGTTGGAGGATCAACTCGCGGGTCAGACGCTCGGACTCGGTGGTCTCGAAAGCGCGATGGACCGGCGAGCCCCCGCTCTCCACGCGTGCCAGGTACTCGTTCCAACCGTCGGCGTTCTGAAAGTGCACGCCGCTCATGTGCCCGAACGAAGATACCCCGGCGCCGATCATGTCGCTGCCGGTCCACACCGCGTCGCGGTACACGAACCTCGCCAGGCGGCCCCTCTTGAGCACCGTGTAGGCGCTCGAGATCTCGTAGCCGGCGGCGAGGAAACGCTCGAAGGCGTAAGCGTGCCATTCGCGCTTGGTGCGCCAATCGGCGATCTCGACGTCCCCGTCGCCGCGAAGCTTGCCCCTCGAGAAGACAGTGTTGAATGGCAGCTCCATTTGGTACACGGTGACCGAGTCGGCGTCGAAGTCGATCGTACGCTCGACGGTCTGTTTCCAAGTGTCCCAGGTCTCCCCCACCATGCCGGCGATCAGATCGACGTTGACCTGGGGGAACTTCAGTTCCTTGATCCACGGCTCGACCCGATAGATCTCGGTGGAGACATGGGCGCGGCCGTTGGCCTCGAGGATCGCGTCGTCGAAGTTCTCGATGCCCAGCGAAAGCCGGGTGACCCCGATCTCACGGATCGCCTCGAGCTTGGGGCGAGTGAGGGTGCCGGGCTCACACTCGAAAGCGACCTCTTCGGCGTCGTCCCACGGCAGCAGCTCTTTCATCCGCGCCGCCAACGGCAGCAGGTGTTTGACCGCCAGGTAAGACGGCGTGCCGCCGCCGAAGTAGACGAAGCGCAGTCGCCGGCCCACGACCGCGGCGCGCGCGGCGGTGCGCTCGAGCTCGGTGGTCAGGGCATCCAGGTAGCGTTGGATCTGCTCGGCGTTCTTGTCGGTGAACACCCGGAAGTAGCAGAACTTGCAGCGCTTGCGACAGAACGGGATGTGGACGTAGAGACCGACCGTGGCATCGGGCCGCGGCGGCTGATCGAGCGCCAGCTCGGCGCGATCGACCTGGTCCGGTGACCAAAATGAATACGGCGGATAGTTCGACACGAAGACGCTACCAACATCGGTGACGTCGAGGTCGAGACGTGAGGTGGCCGGTTCGGGTAGCGACATTTGCTTGTTCTCGGCTAGCTTTCCTGACCGCCGCTCTTCCATCGAGAGCTCGATTAGACCAGCGGTCGTCGAGCGACGCGAAGGAACGCCGTTCGGTCGCGGCGCTCAACTTCCGAACGCGAGCAACCTGCCATCGACCGTTCCGATCACCAATCGGCCTGCCGCGACACTCGGCGAAGCCACGATAGCAGAGCCGGCTTCATACCGCCACGAGGGCTTGCCGGTGTCGAGGTCGACCGCGATCACCTCGCCGGTGTTGGTGCCAAAGAAAACCCGCGATCCCACGATCACCGGCGACGAGTCGATCCGCGCCCCGGTGTTCCACTCCCAGCGGGTCGCGCCGGTCTTGGGATCGAGGGCACGGAGAATCTTGTCCCGGCCGCCGACCACCACCGCCCGCGGGTCGGCGGCGGCCGAGGCGTAGAACGGAAACTTGCGTTCCGGGTGCTCGTAGACCCACAGCACCTTGCGTTTCGCCATGTCGATTGCCAACACCTGGTTCTCGTAGGTGCCGACGTAGGCGGTGTCGCCCAGGATCGCCGGCGTCGCGCCCGCCTGACCGCCGAGATCGACCTTGCCCTCGACCCGGCCGTCATCGAGGTGAATCAGCCACAGAAACCCATCGCATCCCGACACCGTGGTCAAGCGGCCGTAGATCGCCGGGCTGGCGTGGACGTAGCCCTGGGTCTCGACCTTCCAGACCAGCGCTCCGGTCTTGCGGTCGAGGGCATACAGGTACTGGTCATACGAGCCCACCAACACGCGATCGCCGTCGAAGGTCGGCGACGAGATCACCTCGGCCTGGGTCTCGAACGTCCACAGCCCCTTGCCGGTGGCAGCGTCGACCGCATGCACCACGCCGTAAGAATCGCCGACGAACACCGCGCCTCGATGAACCGCCGGCGACGACTGGATCTCGCCCCGGGTCTCGTAGCTCCACTTCGCCTTGCCGGTCTCGAGGTCGACCGCGTAGAGCTTGGAATCGAAGGCGCCCACGAACACCGTGCCGCCGTCGATCGCCGCGGTCGACTCGATATCGCCACCGGCCTGAAACACCCACCGCAGCTTCAAGGTCTTCGCCAACGAGCCCGAAGCCACTCCGGTCATCCCGGGGCTGCCGCGAAACACCGGCCACGAATCTTGGGCCGCAGCGACACCAGACGCCAGCAACGCCGAGGCGAGGAACGCCACGAGTGGCAGGGGCGGCAGGATCGGCAACGCCGACGATCTACGGATCCGCATCACCGATTCAGTCTACTGGCTCGCCTGCCCGTTACCAGGCTGCCCGGTAGAGCTCGAGCGCTTCACCGGCACCGAGTCGTCGCGGGTTGTAGCCGGCCGTCCACTGCTCCGCAGCTTGGTGGGCGAGGCGATCGAGATCGGTCTCGGCGATGCCGCAATCTCGCAGCGAGGAGCGTAGAGCGGCGAGGTCACGCAGCTCCTCGATCCGCGTGGCCAGAGCCTCGGCCGCACCGCCCGCAACAGCCGCTGCCGCAAGGTCGCGGTACATCGGCTCGGCGACGGGCGCGTTGAACCGCAGGGTCGCGGGGAGCATGATCCCCATCGCCTCACCGTGGCTGAGCTCGAAGCCGGCGCTGAGTGGGTTCGCCGTGGCATGCGCGGCGCCGAGCATCGACGCCTCGATCGCTG
>JAQBHE010000409.1:0-5539 GCA_032128015.1 Holophagae bacterium | reverse complement strand
GATCCGCGGGCGGCGGTGCGCGGTCTCGCCGCGCTGCTGAAAGAGCGTGGCGTCAATCGGGTCGATGGCGACGTGGTGGTCGATGCCAGCCGGTTTCCCGGCCGCCAGCGGCCGATCGAATGGACTTGGGCCGACTCGGTGCTCGGGTACGGTACGGTGCCGAGTGCCCTCGCGATCGACCGCAACGTGGTGTGGGTGGAGATGGCGCCATCCAAGGTGTTGGGCGGGCGCGCCACGATCTCGGGGGATCCGGCGATCGAATGGGTCAACCTCACCACCACCGTGACCGAGACCCGCCACGGTCGCGGCACCATCGACTTCGAGCCTGCCTGGGGCACCCCGCGGGTGATCGTGCGTGGAGAGTTCCCGATCAGCGAGCCGCGCTTCCGAATCGAGCTCGCCGCTCCCAACCCCCTCGAGCGCGCCGGCGCCGCGTTGCGCGACGCTCTGGTCGCCCAGGGGATCGAGGTCGCGGGCACGGTGCGTGTTGTCGATCGCGATGCCACCGCCGGACTCGACGAGCTCGCGGCGTGGCAGTCGCCGCCGCTCTCCGAGTGGTTGTGGCCGCTGCTCGGCGACAGCAGCAACTGGTACGCCGAGATGGTGCTGCGCCAGCTTGCCTACCAGGGCCGCGGCGAGGGCCGGCTCGACCTCGGCGTCGACCTGCTCACCGAGTTCCTCGAGCAGCGGGTCGGCGCGGCGCCGGGGTCGTTTCTGATCGACGACGGCTCCGGATTGTCGGCGGCCAACCTGATGTCGCCGCGCGCCGTGGTCGCGTTGCTACGTTTCGTGTGGGCGCAGAAATGGCGAGAGCTGTTTGTTCATAACCTCGCGAACGGCGAGCGCGGCACTCTCGCCGGAGGCTGGGGCAAGCTGCCGCCGATCGCGGCGAAGACCGGGACGCTGCGCGAGACCCAGGCGCTCGCGGGGGTGCTGGTTTCAGCAGGCGAGGCCGGCTCCTCACCAGCTCGAGATCCGGTGTTCTTCGCGGTGTTCTTGAATCACCGGCTCGATCAGCGCGCAGACTTGAAAGCGGAGATTGGGCGTGAGCTGTGGCGTTGGTACCGCTGGCAGTGAGCGCTGCGGTTTGCGCTGCGCATCTCGAGAGGATTCAACCAGGCGCGATCAACGACCACTTTCGACCGCGAAGAGCGCGAATCCCGGGAGCTCCGGGTCTGCCGGGGCGGGTCGGACCCCGGGTAACGACAGCCTCGCCGCCTGCTGCTGGTAGCCGTTCTCGAGGTAGGCGATCCGGCGCAGGAGCTTCGGCAGGCCAGCGCGCACCCACTCCGGGTCGAGCTCGAGTCCCGCGCGCTCGAGGTCGAGGAGAGCAGGTCCGGTGTGGTAGTACGCGCCTTCGGCCAGTGCGCTGACCGCGGTCATCCGCGGCAGGTAGAGCTCGCCCGGGTGCTTCTTGGCGTTGCGGAAGGCCACCTCCCACGGTAAATCGGCGATCGCGCGATCGCGCACCGCCTGAAGGCGCGGCGCCGCGACGAGCAACGCCGGCGCCGCAGTTGCGACCAGCACCACGCGGGCGACCATCCGCGCGGTTCTTCGCCGTGGCCAAGGCGTATTCGACGTCGCGTTGGGGCTCTGGGACACCAGAGGCGCGCGCAGCGCAAGCAGTGCTCCGGCGACCGCGAGGTAGGCCGTCATGGCGAAGGCGTTCACGTCGCCCCCGTCCTTGATCCGCGTCAGGACCGCGGTTGGTAGCGACAACATCGCCGCCAACCACAGCAAGAGCCAGGGTGACCTGGTCGCGCCGCGGCGCGACTGTAGGCCCGACGGCAGCAGCGACGCCGCGGCGATTGCGAATGGGGCGGCGAGGGCCGCCGCGCCCAGGAGCGAACCGAAGAGCAATGCTCGGACCCCGCCGCCGAACTGCCACGGGTGCCGCGACGGCAGGATCACCAGGTGCTCGAACAGGATAGCCGGCGATCCGAAGCCGAGGCAGATGACAACCGAAACCGCGATCCCGATCGCCGCCGCCCAACCGAGCCACCGCCACGCCTCGGCTCTGGGCCGCAACCGCCGGGTCGCGCTGGTGCCCGGTTGTTCGGAGAGCGCGAGCCACAAGGGCAGTGCTGCAAACAGAAACACCGTCACCTGCTTGGTCCATAGCGCGAGCACCGCGAACAGCGCCGAGATCGCGAGCCGTTTGGCGGAGGTCGGACGCGGGCCCAAGAGAGCCAAGCAGGCGAGCAGCGACAACCCGACCGCTGGAGCATCGGCGTGGATCGAAAACGTGAGGTACGAGAGCGGCCGACTGGTGAGCGCGACCAACAGAAACAGAGCCAGGAGTAAGCCTTCGATGCGAAGCGATGACCGCCGTTGCGACGTCGTTTCCGGTCCGGCGGCGGCGAGCAGCAAGCCGACAAGCGGTCCAATCACGAAGGCGAACGACAAGCCGAGGCCGATCGCGATCGCAGCCGTCGGCGAAGACGCCCAGGTCGCCGGCAGGTACGCGACCGCGGACAGCGGCGGGTAGATCGAGAACACCGCGATCCCGGTGCCGGGCTCGGGGTAGAGGTCCTGGCCACCGGCGAGTGCAAAGCTGCGGTCGAGCCGCAGCAGGTTGTGGTCCCAGTGGACCAGCGAATCGAACGCCGCGAGCACCGAGAGCAGGACAGCGAGTCCAAGCACGCCGCCGCCGATGGCCGCGCCCCGGGAAGCTGGCGATCTCAATTTGCGATTCCCCGGGCGGGTCCGCCGGTCGGGCTGGCCAGCCGGTTTCAGCGCGTCTAGCGTCGGGCGGGATCGTCGACAGTCGAGCGCGCGCTGTCGAGCGACCGCTTGACCCCGGCGATCATGCTCACGAGGTCATGGGCGACGTTGACCATCCGAAAGCCTTGCTCGACCCGGCTGCGGGCCTCGCTCGCCGAGCCGCAGTAGTAACCGGCCGGGACTCCGGCCGCCTGCGCTCGCTCGAGGACGTGGGCGACCGCCGCCACCACCTCCGGCGCTTGGGGATTGCCGAAATGACCGAGCGACGCCGACAGATCGGCGGGTCCGACGAATACCACGCCGAGGCCCGGGACGGCGAGGATCTCGTCGATCCGTTCCACTGCTTCGCGGCTCTCGATCTGGACCGCGACTACGATCTCGTCGTTCGCGCTCGCGAGGTACTCGGGCACTCGGGTGTAGAACCCGGAAGCGCGATGGGGACCGATGCCGCGACGGCCGGCCGGCGGGTAGCGGCACGCCGCCACCATCCGCTCGGCGGTGGCTGCATCGTCAACCCGCGGCACTAGGATGCCGCCCGCGCCGCTGTCGAGCACGCGAGCAGCCAAAACCGAATCGGCGGTCGGCAGGCGCACGATCGCGGTCGCCGTGCTTGCTGCCAGAGCCTGGATCTGCGGCCAGCAGTGATCGGCGCTGGCCATGCCGTGCTCGCAGTCGATCAGCACCCAGTCGAGATCGAGGTTGCCGAGCGCTTCGAGCACCGCCGTGCTGTCGAGCGCAGCCCACACTCCGTAGGCGGGCTCGCTGGCTCGCAGTCTTTCCTGGAAACGTGTGCCCATCGATCGGTGAGACTAGCAGTGTCGCGAGCATCCGTCGGTCCGCCAGTCCAGTAGGATGCGCTCCCGCGCCCGGCCGCGACCGCTTCTGTGTCGTTGCGGCCCGCCCCACTCGCATCCCTGTCGCTGCGGAGCCGACGTTCGCGGTCCCGCGCGACAACCGAACTCGACATTCGACCGGAGACTGCTGTGACCGAAGACACCAAGAAAATCATCTACTCGATGGTCGAGGTCGGCAAGGCCTACGACGGCAAGCCGGTGTTGCGCGATATCTCGCTGTCGTATTTCTACGGCGCCAAGATCGGCGTCATCGGTCTCAACGGCTCGGGCAAGAGCAGCCTGCTGCGGATCATGGCCGGGGTCGAGACCGACCACCTCGGCGAGACCATGCTGTCCGAGGGCTACACCATCGGCTTCCTCGAACAGGAGCCCAAGCTCGATCCCACGCGCACCGTCCGAGAAGTGGTCGAGGAAGGGGTCCAGGAGGTTGTCGACGCGTTGCGCGAGTTCGACTCGATCAACGAGAAGTTCGCCGAGGAGATGACCGATGACCAGATGCAGAAGCTGATCGAGCGCCAGGGCGAGGTCCAGGAGAAGCTCGATCGGATGAGCGCCTGGGACCTCGACAGCCGGCTCGAACTGGCGATGGACGCGTTGCGCTGCCCGCCCGGCGACGCCCGTATCGAAGTGATCTCGGGCGGCGAGCGACGACGGGTCGCACTGTGCCGTCTGTTGCTGCGTGCCCCCGACATCCTGCTCCTCGACGAGCCCACGAACCATCTCGACGCGGAGTCGGTTGCCTGGCTCGAGAAGCACCTCCAAGGTTACGCGGGGACGGTGATCGCAGTGACCCACGACCGCTACTTTCTCGACAACGTTGCCGGATGGATCCTCGAGCTCGACCGTGGCTATGGCATCCCGTGGAAGGGAAACTACTCGTCGTGGCTCGAGCAAAAGGAGGAGCGGATCCGGCGCGAAGACAAGAGTGAGTCGGCGCGCCGCCGCACCCTCGAGCGCGAGCTCGAGTGGATCCGCATGACTCCCAAGGCGCGCCAGACCAAGTCGAAGGCGAGGGTCAGCGCCTACGGCAAGCTGCTCGAACAAGAGTCGGAGCAGCGGCGCGGGGACCTGGAGATCTACATCCCGCCGGGCCAGCGTCTCGGCGGCGTGGTAATCCGTGCCGAGGGCGTGGCCAAGGCGTACGGTGACCAGTTGCTCTTCGACCACCTCGAGTTCGACGTGCCGCCGGGTGCCATCGTCGGCATTGTCGGCCCGAACGGCGCCGGCAAGACCACTCTGTTTCGGATGCTGGTGGGACAGGATCAGCCGGACAGCGGCACCCTCAAAGTCGGCGAGACGGTCCGTTTCGGATACGTCGACCAGAGCCGCGATTCGCTCGACGCGCAGGCCAAGGTGTGGGAGGAGATCACCGGCGGCGGCGAGACCATGATGCTGGGCTCGCGCGAGGTCAACTCACGCGCTTACGTCGGACGCTTCGGGTTTGCCGGCGCCGACCAGCAGAAGCGGGTCGGCCAGCTCAGCGGTGGCGGGCGCAACCGCGTCCATCTGGCCAAGGTGCTGACCTCTGGCGCCAACGTCTTGCTGCTGGACGAGCCGACCAACGATCTCGACATCAACACCCTGCGCGCCCTCGAGACCGCGCTCGAAGAGTTCGCGGGCTGCGCTCTCATCATCTCCCACGACCGCTGGTTCCTGGATCGCGTCGCCACCCACATCCTGGCCTTCGAGGGTGACAGCGAGACCTGTTGGCTCGAAGGCAGCTACGCCGACTACGAGCGCGACCTCAAGCGCCGTCGCGGCGAGGCGGCCGACCGCCCTCACCGCATCACCTATCGCAAACTGACGCGCTAGCGGGATCGTGGTGTGACCGCGACTCGCGATCACCACCTCGTGGGTAGTGGTGACAACCACGATCCCGTTAGCGCGTCAGTTTGCGATAGGTGATGCGGTGAGGGCGGTCGGCCGCCTCGCCGCGACGGCGCTTGAGGTCGCGCTCGTAG
>JAQBHE010000408.1:0-10981 GCA_032128015.1 Holophagae bacterium | reverse complement strand
GCTACAAGGGTCTCGGCGAGATGAACCCGACGCAGCTCTGGGAGACCACCATGGACCCCGATCGGCGGCGGTTGCTGCAAGTGCAGATCGACGATGAGATCCAGGCCGACGAGGTGTTCACCACCCTGATGGGCGATCAGGTCGAGCCGCGCCGCAAGTTCATCGAAGAGAACGCGCTGAGCGCCAACCTCGACGTCTGAGATCGCACCGTCGGCCGCGACGAGCGCGCCGAATCCCCTGAGTCCAGTCCCCCAGTCCCCCGAGTTCCACTCCAAGAACCATGAGCGAACAGCCGCCAGGCCCCGCGCCCCCCGAGGAGATCCACCCGGTCCACCTCGAGGAGGAGATGCGGCGTAGCTACCTCGATTACGCGATGAGCGTGATCATCGGTCGCGCGCTGCCAGACGTGCGCGACGGTCTCAAGCCGGTGCATCGGCGGGTGCTCTACGGGATGTGGTCGAGCGGCAACCTGTCGAACCGCGCGTACAAGAAATCGGCACGCATCGTCGGTGACGTGATGGGGAAGTTCCACCCCCACGGCGATAGCGCGATCTACGACACCGTGGTGAGGATGGCGCAGGACTTCTCGATGCGCTACCCGCTGGTCGATGGCCAGGGCAACTTCGGTTCGATCGACGGCGACAACCCGGCGGCGATGCGCTACACCGAGGTGCGGCTGACCAAGCTCGCCGAGGAGATGCTGCGCGATGACATCGACAAAGAGACCGTCGAGTGGGTCGCCAACTACGACGGTTCGGAGTCGGAGCCGCAGGTGCTGCCGGCGCGCATCCCCAACCTCCTGGTCAACGGCTCCTCGGGGATCGCGGTCGGGATGGCGACCAACATCCCGCCGCACAACCTGAGCGAGGTGATCGCGGCGGTGCGGCTCTTGATCGACAAACCCGACGCCAGCCTCGCCGAGCTGATGGAACGGATCCCCGGCCCGGACTTCCCGACCGCCGGCTTCATCCACGGCCGCGAGGGGATCCTCGCCGCTTACCAGACCGGCCGGGGCACCATCCAGGTGCGCGCACGCGCCGGGATCGAGGAGCTCAAGGGCGACCGCCACGCCATCGTGGTCACCGAGATTCCGTACCAGGTCAACAAGTCGCGCTTGCTCGAGCGGATCGCCGAGCTGGTGCGCGCGAAGAAGGTCGACGGCATCACCGACCTCCGCGACGAGTCCGACCGCCGCGGCATCCGGATCGTCGCCGAGCTGCGTCGCGGCGAGGTTCCCGAGGTGATCCTCAACACCTTGTACAAGATGACCCAGCTGCAAGTGTCGGTGGGGATGAACATGCTGGCGATCGTCGACAACCGGCCGCAGGTGTTGACCCTCCACGAGTTGCTGCGGCACTTCCTGCAGCACCGCCAGCGAGTGATCATCCGGCGCTCGCGCTACGACCTGCGAAAAGCCGAAGAGCGAGCGCACATCCTCGAGGGCATCCTCAAAGCCCTCGACCAGCTCGACGCGGTGATTGCAACGATTCGCCAGAGCCGCACTCCCCCCGAGGCCCGCGAGCGCCTGATCGAAGGCTTCGCGCTGTCCGAGCCCCAGGCACAGGCGATCCTCGAAATGCGGCTGCAACGGCTAACCGGGCTCGAGCGCGACAAGGTTCTCGAGGAGTTCCAGCAGCTGCAACAGCAGATCGAGCGCTTGCGCGCGGTCCTCGGCTCCGACCGCCTGGTGCTCGAAGAGATCCGCCGCGAGCTCGACGAAGTCGACAAGGCGTTTGGCGACAAGCGCCGCACCGAAATCGTCGAGCACACCGGCGACCTGTCGATCGAAGACTTGATCGCTGACGAGGACATGGTGATCACGGTCTCCAACTCCGGGTACATGAAGCGCTCGCCGCTGGCGCTGTACCGCGACCAGAATCGGGGCGGCAAGGGCCGCACCGGGATGGTGCCCAAAGAGGAGGACTTCGTCGAGCACATCCACGTCGCCTCCGCCCATAGCTATGTTCTGGTGTTCACCGAGGACGGCCAGGTGCACTGGTTGAAGGTCCACGAGATTCCAGAGATGGGGCCGGCGTCGCGCGGCAAGGCGATCGTCAACCTGCTGCAACTGCGGCCGGATCAGAAGGCCGCAACCACGGTCGCGGTGCGCGAGTTCGACGACGAGCATTTCTTGGTGTTCGTCACCGAGCGCGGGACGGTCAAGAAGACGGCGCTCTCCGCCTACTCGAACCCGCGCGCGGGCGGCATCAATGCCATCAACATCGACGACGGCGACCGGCTGCTCGACGTGCGGGTGGTCGACGGCGACAGCGACCTGTTGATCGCCACCGCCCGCGGTTTCGCGGTGCGCTTCCCGGACACCGACGTGCGGGCGACCGGGCGAGCCACCCGCGGCGTGCGCGGGATCCGGCTGCGCGCCAAGGACCGGGTGGTGTCGATGCAGGTGCTCGACGCCTCGGGCGAGCTGCTGACAATCAGTGAGAACGGCTACGGCAAGCGCACCCGCCTCGACGACTACCGTCGCCAGGGACGCGGCGGCCTCGGGATCATCAACCTCAAGGTTTCGGCGCGGACCGGCGAGGTGATCGCGGTGCGTCAGGTCCAGCCCGAGGACGGGGTCGTGTTGATCACCCACAGCGGCAAGATCATCCGCATCACCGCCGGCACCGTGTCGTTGATCGGTCGCGCCACCCAGGGGGTCAAAGTCATGGACCTCGGCGACGGCGACCGCATCATGGCCGCGGCAAAGATTCCCGAGCGTGACGACGAGCCCGACGATGAGCGCGACGACGACCCAAGCATTGAAGCGATCGCCGCGGACGACCAGCTCCTGGGTGCGCCCGACCTCGAGTCCGATCCTGGCAACGAGGACACCGAGGACACCGCGGACGGCGAAGGCGCCGGGAACGGCGAAGAAGGCGCCGGGAACGGCGAAGAGCCGGTGAACTGACCCCGCGCCGCCAGCCCCCAGACCCAGACGGGGGCCCCGGCCAGGGTCGCTCTACCGTTTCGCCTGGTTCTTCTACCTGGCGCTCGCGGTCGCCGGAGCGGCGTGGATCGCCTGGCGCGACGGCGCGGTGACCCTTGGTCTGTTCGCCGATCGCGAGGAGGCCGCCCTCGACCTGGTCTTGGGCCTGGGCGCGGGGGGCGCCCTGGTGGTGTTGTGGCAGCTCGCCTGCCGCATCTTCGAGTCGGCGCGCGGCCTCACCGAGTTGCTGTCCGGGCTCGCCGGCGTGCTGTCGCGCACCGAGATCATCGGGGTGTCGTTGCTCTCGGGATTCGCCGAGGAGCTGTTTTTCCGGGGCGCGATCCAGGGGTCGTTCGGGATCGGCTGGGCTACCCTGGTGTTCGCGCTGCTCCACAGCGGGCCCGGCCCGCGGTTCCGGATGTGGACGTTGTTCGCCCTGATCGCCGGCGGGCTCCTCGGCGCTTTGGTGCTCTGGCGCGACAATCTCCTAGCGGCAATCCTCGCCCATGCTGTGGTCAACGCGATCAACCTTTGGCGGCTGCCGGCGTTCACGGCGGGTTCGCCCGGAGCGGACGCTGGCGATGGCATCGCCTGAGGTCTTGGGGACTCCGGCCTGACCGCGAGCCCGGGGGTTCTCGGAGTCTCTGCCGGGCTCGGCTAAACTGGCGCGCGTGAGCTCCCAAGATCCGACGGCCGACGTTCTCGGGCGCATCGACCGCGAGCGCGAGTCCTACCTCGCGACCCTGATCGAGTACCTCGAGATCCCCTCGATCTCGACCGACCCCGCCCACGCCGGGGACGTAAGGCGCTGTGCGCTCTGGCTCGAGGAGCGCATGCGCGCCGCCGGACTCGAGGCGCGGGTGATCGACACCGGCCACCACCCGATGGTCTACGGCGAGTGGCTGGGTCGCCCCGGCGCGCCGACGGTGCTGTTTTACGGCCACTACGATGTCCAGCCCGCCGACCCGCTCGAAGAGTGGCGCCATCCGCCATTCACCCCAACCCTCGAGGGCGACCAGCTGGTGGCGCGTGGCGCCACCGACGACAAGGGTCAGTCGCTCGCCCACCTGTTGGCGGTCGGAGCGATGCTCGCCGAGCGTGGCGAGCTGCCGGTGAACGTCAAGTTTCTGGTCGAAGGCGAGGAAGAATCGGGAGGCGGATCGATCGAGCGCTTCGTCCGCGAGGACCGCGGCCAGACGCTCCGAGCCGACTGCGTGGTGGTCTCGGACTCCTCGATGTTCGCCCCCGGCCAGCCCTCGCTGCTCTACGGGCTCAAGGGCCTGTTGTACCTCGAGCTCAAGATCCGTGGACCGGCGCGCGACCTCCATTCCGGCACCTATGGCGGTGCGGTCGCAAACCCGCTCAACGCGCTCGCGCACATCCTCGCGAGCCTGCGCGATCCGGCGACCGGACGGGTGCTGGTCGACGGTTTCTACGACGACGTGCGCCCGCTCGAGGACTGGGAGCGACGAGAGTTCGGCGCGTTGCCGTTCGACGAGGCGGCGTACGCCCGCGAGATCGGGGTGAGCGCGCTCGCGGGCGAGCACGGCTACACCACCCTCGAGCGCGCTTGGGCGCGGCCGACCCTCGATGTCAACGGCATCTGGGGTGGCTATCGCGGGCCGGGAGCGAAGACCGTGCTGCCGGCAAGCGGCGGCGCCAAGTTGTCGATGCGGCTGGTCCCCGACCAGGACCCGCAGAAGATCGCGGCGGCGGTGACCGCCCACCTCGAGCGCGCGGCGCCGGTTGCGGTATCCATCGAGGTCGAGGTCCTGTCGGCGACCGGGCCGGTGCTGATCGAGGTCGAGGGCCCGTTCGTCGAGGCCGCCACCGAGGCGCTGGCCGACACCTGGGGCGCGCAACCGGTGCGGGTGCGCGAGGGTGGGTCGATCCCGATCGTCGCGACCTTCGCCGAAGTGCTGCAGGTGCCGGTGCTGCTGATGGGCTTCGGGCTCGCCGACGATCGCCTGCACTCGCCGAACGAGAAGTTCGACATCCCCCATTTCTACAACGGCATCCGCACCATCGCCCGGCTGCTCGACCGGATCGCCCAGCCGCCCGAGGCGGGCTGAGCCGAGCGGCGCGGACCGCAGGCTCTCGATGGCCGGGCCGACGGGTCTTCAAGCGACCGAGCGCGAGCTCAAGCTCGCGGTTGCGGATCTCGAGCCGGTGCGCGAGCGCCTGCAAGCGCTCGGAGCCGAGGCACAGAGCGCCCTCGGCGACGAGCGCAACTGGGTGTTTGATCGCGGCGCCGACACACCGGGAGAGCTGCTCGGCTCGGGTCGTCTGCTGCGCTTGCGCAGCGATCCGTCCGGCCATCGCCTCACCTACAAAGGAGTGGCGCGATTCGGTGGCTCGAGCGGCGCGCTCAAGGAGCGCGAAGAGCGCGAGGTCCGAGTCGACGATCTCGGGCAGGCGAGAGCGCTGCTCCTCGGTCTCGGGTACCGGGTGGTGAGGCGCTACGAGAAACGGCGCGAAGAGTGGCGGCTCGGGGGCTCGACGGTCGCCCTCGACGAGACCCCGATCGGCGCTTTCGTCGAGGTCGAGGGGAGCGACGCCGAGGCGGTTGCCGCGAGCCTCGGTCTCAAGCCGCGGCATGCCGATCGGCGGAGCTATCTCGCGCTGTGGGACGACCGGCGTCGGACCGATCCGAGCCTCGGGCCGGACATGCTGTTCCCGGCCCGATGAGCCTGGGCCGCCGGCAGCCATCGCCACGGATTGGCGCCGTGGTCCTCGCCGCCGGTCGCGGCGAACGGTTGCGGCCGTTGACCGCGGCGATCCCCAAGCCGCTGTTGCCGGTGCTCGGGCGACCGCTGATCGAACACACCCTCGAGCGCCTGGCCGCGCTCGGCTGCAGCGAGGTCGCAATCAACCTCCACCACTTAGGGGAAGAGGTCGCGGCGGCGCTCGGCGAGTCGCAGCAAGGGCTCCGCCTCCATTACTCCCGCGAGCCCGAGCTCCTCGGCACCCTGGGCGCACTGCGACCGTTGCGCGAGTACCTCGAGGCCGCCGAGTTGGTCTTGTTGGTCAACGGCGACAGCCTGTGCCGCTGGCCGCTGCGTCGGCTGGTCAAGCGCCACCTCGAGAGCGGGGCCGCCGCGACCTTGCTGGTGGCGCCGCGGGCTCCGCTCTCGAGCTTCGGCGGCGGCATAAGGGTCGACGAGCGCGGCCGGGTGGTCGAGCTGCGACGAGCCGGAGGGGCCGCAGTCGCCCGGCGGGTGGTTTTCGCGGGCGCGCACGCGTTGTCGCCGCGGCTCCTCGAAGCGGCGCTCTTAGGCGACGGTCCCGGCGACATCGTCAGCGAGCTCTATGAGCCGCACCTCGCTGCCGGCGGCGCGCTGGGCACGGTCGAGCTACGGTCGGCCTGGCACGACCTCGGCACCCCCGAGCGCTACCTCGAAGGCGTGCTCGACTGGACGCGCGGTCGCGGAGCGGTGCGGGCGTGGCGCCGGAGCTTCATTGGCGCCGGCGCCGAGGTCGCGGCGCGGGCGCGGATCCGCCGAGCGGTCCTCGAGCCCGGAGCGCGGGTCGAGCGCGGCGCGGAAGTGGAAGACAGCGTGGTGCTTCAAGGCGCCACGGTCGGCGCCGGCAGCGTGCTGCGGCGGGTGATCGTCGGCCCCGGCGTCGACCTGCCTGCCGGCAGCCGGGTCGAGCGCCGGCTGATCACCTCGCTGCGCGCCGGCCGCGATCCCGCGGGTCGCGACTCGGTGGTCGGCCGCCTGGTGTACACGCCGATCGATTCTCTGGGTCGATCCGAGGGGCTCGCGGGCGGTTGAGCGCCTCCCGGGCAAAGGGTGGAGCGGTGTCGGACACGCCCGCGGCGGCTTCGACGGCATCGCTCGGAACGTTTCGGGATCCTCCGAACGTAGCGGCCGAGCTTGGGCGGCCGAGTGCGAGATCATTGGGGCGAACGCCATGGTTGCTTACTACTCCGTGACGTGGAGCGGGCGCCGGGACCCTCCCGTTCGCGTTCGTTCGCGCGGGGTGGCAATCGCGGACACTCCCGTTCGTTCGTCGGCCGCCCAAGCTCGGCCGCTACGTTCGGAAGGGACAGCGTGGTGCCAGTCCGAGTTGCCGCCGGCATGGATCGCGTCGTCTCGAATGAGGCGGCGAGACGAGTCCTGCGGCGCAGGCTCCAGTACACTGCCAAAGCTTTTCTCCGTTGCCGCGGGTGCGCGGCATCGTGGGACGCCACGCTCTAGGAACCGCCATGCGAATCGCTTCGGTGGGGGTCGCGTTACCCCGCCATTTCTATGACCAGGAGACCATCCTCGACCGCTTCGAGCGGGTCTGGGCGGGACGGCACTACAACCTCGAGCGGTTGCGGCGTCTGCACGCCAACGTCTTGGTCGGCGGTCGCCACCTGGCGTTGCCCATCGACGACTACGAGCGCTTGCAATCCTTCGGCGACGCCAACGACGCATGGATCGAAGTTGGGCTCGATGTCGGCGCGCGGGCGCTCGAAGACGCGCTCGAGAGGGCGGGGTGCGCGGCCGCCGACCTCGGCGCGCTGTTCTTCGTCACCGTCACCGGACTCGCGGTGCCGTCGCTGGACGCCCGGCTGATGAACCGCCTCGACTTGCCGACCAACCTGCGGCGGGTGCCGATCTTCGGGCTCGGTTGCGTGGCCGGGGCCGCCGGAATCTCGCGCGCGGCCGACTACGTGAAGGCGTATCCCGACCAGCTGGCGGTCTTGCTCTCGGTGGAGCTGTGCTCGCTGACCCTCCAGCGCGAAGACCTGTCGGTTCCGAATCTAATCGCCTCGGGCCTGTTCGGTGATGGCGCCGCGGCGGTTCTCGTGGCGGGCGCCGAGCACCCGCTCTGCCGCTCTGCCGAGCGTCCGGTCGGCCGCGGCAACGCCGGGCCCGAGGTCCTGGCCAGTCGCTCGGCGTTCTATCCCAACACCGAAGAGGTGATGGGCTGGCGGATCTCGGAGCGCGGTTTCGGCGTGGTTCTTTCGGCCGACGTGCCGCGGATGGTCGAGCTGCATTTGAAGCGTGACGTCGAACGTTTCCTCGCCGACCAAGGCGTCGCGCCCTCCGAGCTCAAGAGCTGGGTTTGCCACCCCGGGGGCCCCAAGGTTCTCGAGGCCATGCAACGCGCCCTCGAGCTCCCAGAGGGGGCGCTGGAGCTGACCTGGAAGAGCCTGCGTGAGGTCGGCAACCTGTCGTCGACTTCGGTGCTGATGGTGCTCCGAGACACCCTCGACCAACAGCGTCCGCCGGCAGGCAGCCTTGGACTTCTCCTGGCGATGGGCCCTGGCTTCTGCTCCGAGCTGGTGCTGCTGCGGTGGTAGCAGGACCTGCGGCGGTGCTCTCGACGCTCGACAGCTGCGGGTGGTATAGCGTTCTGGTCGGCGCGGTGGCGATCGAGCGGTTGTTCGAGGCGTGGCTGTCGCGTCGCAACGGCGCGCGGGCGCGCGCGCTCGGTGCGGTCGAGTACGGCGCCGGTCACTACCCCTTGATGGTCGCGCTCCATGCGGCGTTTCTGGTCGCCTGCGTGCTCGAGCCCTGGATCTTGGGGCGGCCGTTGCGGCCGGCGCTGGCGGCCGTAGCGCTCGCGCTAGTCGGCGGAGCGATGGCGCTGCGCTACTGGGCGGTGGTGAGTCTCGGCGAGCGCTGGAACACCCGCGTCCTGGTCCTTCCTGGCGCCCCAGCGGTGGTCTCGGGACCGTATCGGTTCCTGCGCCACCCGAACTACCTGGCGGTCATCGTCGAGCTGGCGGCGCTGCCGATGGTTCACGGCGGCTGGGCCACCGCGCTGGTGTTTTCGGCAGCCAACGCCGCGCTGCTCGCGGTGCGGATCGGAGTCGAGGAGCGGGCGCTCTCTCAGCATTGCGACTACCAGCGGCTCCTGGTCGATCGCGCCGAAGGGGCAGCGATCGGTGGAGCGTGACGCGATTCTCGACGGCATCCGCGAGGTTGCCGCACAGCATCTCGGCTGGCAGGGCGACCTGCCGCTCGAAGCGCGTCTGGTCGAGGATCTGGAGCTCGATTCCCTGCGCCTGCTGACCCTCGCGGTCGAGGTCGAGAACCGTTTTCAAGTCGCGCTCGATCCCGATACCGAAGCCGAGATCGAGAGTGTCCTCGATCTGGTGCGCGCAGTGGAGGGGCTGCTCGCGGGACCTCGCCTGGAGAAGGGCGGCTAGCGATGGCCCGACGGGAATCGCCCGGGTCACCTGAATCACCGCCGGCGCGCCTCGAGACCGCGGCGGCGTTGCCGGCGCCCGGCGCGCCGGCCACCGTGGTTGAGGCGCTGGCCGCCGCGGCCCGCACTCCCGAGGCCACGAGCACCGGCCTGCGCTTCCTCTCCCGTCGCGCACCGGAGACGCGGCAAACCTGGGCCGAGGTCGCCGCGGCCGCCGACTTGGTGGCGCAGCGGCTGGTCGCGGCCGGCATCGAGCGCGGCGACAGGGTCGCGATCGTCTACCGCACCGAGCCCGACTTCTTGGTCGTGTTCTTCGGAATCCTGGCCGCCGGCGCGGTGGCGACGCCGCTCTATCCGCCGACCCGGCTCGGTCGCACCGCCGACTACGCGCGACGCACCGCCGCCATGCTTCAGGCGACGTCGACGCGCCTGGTGCTCGCCCCCGAGCGCGTGGCGCGGCTGCTCGGCGAGGTCCTCGCTATCGCCCGACCTGAGCTCGGCTGCCGGAGTGTCGAGCGGCTGCTGGAGGATCGGGCCGAGGATCAGCCTTCGTCCGCGGCGACGCCTGCCACGGTCGGCCCCGAGGACCTGGCGCTGGTCCAGTTCTCCTCCGGCACCACCGGTGCGCCGAAGCCGGTCGCGCTCAGCCATCGCGCGCTGCTCTACCAGGGTCGACTGCTCCACGATCTGTGGCCCGACTCCGACTCCATCCGCCACTCCGGCCTGAGCTGGTTGCCGCTGTACCACGACATGGGACTCATCGGCTGCGTGCTGCCGGCGCTGCTGCGGCCGGGAGACCTCACCCTGATGCTCCCCGAGGACTTCGTGGTCGACCCGGCGGGCTGGTTGCGCGCGATCTCGCAGTACCGAGCGACCGTCTCAGCTGCCCCCAACTTCGCCTACGCCTGGTGTCTCGAGAAGGTGCGCGACGACCAGCTAGGCGGTGTTGATCTGAGCCATTGGCGCTCCGCGCTGATCGGGGCCGAGACCGTGTCGCCGCGGGTCCTGCACGGTTTTGCCGAGCGCTTCGCGCGCTATGGACTGCGGAGCTCGGCGCTGACCCCGGTCTACGGACTGGCCGAGGCGACCCTGGCGGTCACTTTCTCCGCGCTCGAGGAGGGCCCCCGGTGCACCGTCTTCGACCGCGCACTTCTGGCGTCGGGGCAGGCGCGCGAAGTCGCGGGCGAAGTCGAGCGCGGAGCTCAGGGAGCCGAGCTTTCGAGCGTCGGCAAGCCGGTCCGCGGGTTTGGGGTCGAGATCCGCGACGAACGCCGGAGGCTGGTTGCCGCCGGCGAGATCGGCGCGGTGTGGGTCCGCGGTCCGTCGTTGATGACCGAGTACCTGGGGCTTCCGGATGAGACCGCGGCGGTCTTCGAGGACGGCTGGCTCGATACCGGCGACCGCGGCTTCGTGCACGAGGGCGAGCTCTACTTGTGCGGGCGGACCAAGGACGTGCTGGTGCTCGCGGGGCGTAAGTGGGCTCCCGAGCCGGTCGAAGCCGCGACCTCCGCAATCTCCGGAGTCGCGAATGGCAGCGCGGTGGCGGTGACCCGGCTCCCCGAAGGCGGCGATCGCGAAGAGTTGTGGGTGATTGCTGAGCGCGAGGTCGGCAGCGCGCGCAGCGACGCCGAGCTCGCCGCCGAAAGCCGTCGCGCGGTACTCGCCGAGACCGGCCTGTGGCCGGCGTTGGTGGTCCTGGTGGCGGCCGGCGTCCTGCCGCGGACGACCTCCGGGAAACTTCGTCGCGAAGAGTCGGCGCGCGCCTTCTGCGCCGGCGAGCTCGGCGATGCGCGGGTCTTTGCCGCCGAGGCCGGGAGCGGGGAAGCGGCGCGGTGAGCACGGTGAGCTCCGCGAGCTCCGTGAGCACCGTGAGCACGGTGAGCACCGTGAGCACGGACTGAACAG
>JAQBHE010000407.1:0-12117 GCA_032128015.1 Holophagae bacterium | reverse complement strand
GGGCGAACGCCCGGAGCCCGCTAGCGCTCCCCCGAGTGGCTTTCCTCCAATTGGCGCAGAAAGTCGCGGACCACCTGCATGTCTTCCCAGGTCGGCCGCTTGTAGGTCGGGCTGCGCAGCAGCGCGGCCGGGTGGTAGGTGACCCGTAGCGGGGTGCCTTCGAAGTCGTGCCATTCGCCGCGCAGACCGCCGATCGATGTAGCGCTGCCGAGCAGGGTCTGGGCGGCGATCCGGCCCAACGCGACCAACACCCGCGGCCTCACGACCTCGATCTGGCGGCGCAAGAAGCCGATGCAGGCAGCCACTTCCTCGGGCTGCGGGTCGCGGTTCCCGGGTGGGCGGCACTTGACGATGTTGGCGATGTAGACCTCGTCCCGGCGCATCTCCATCGCTTCGATGATCCGGGTCAGGAGCTCCCCGGCTCGCCCGACAAAGGGCAGGCCCTGGCGGTCTTCGTTCGCTCCCGGGCCCTCGCCCACGAACATCAGCGCGGCGTTGGGGTCGCCGGAGCCGAAGACCACTTGGGTGCGTCCGCCAGCCAACGCACACGCGGTGCACCCCGAGGCTTCGGTCTCGAGCACTCGCAGCCGCTGTGCCTGCTCGCTCTCGGCCGGCGCCTGCCGCGGCGTGGCGCTCCCCGCGGCCGGGGCTTGGCGGTAGACATCCTCGTAGCCGAGGTCGCGGAGGTACGAGGCGAGGTCGCCAACACTCAGGTGCTTCATCCTGCCGGCCCGCCTCTTGGGTCCGCC
This sequence comes from Holophagae bacterium, assembly GCA_032128015.1. Taxonomy (GTDB): domain Bacteria; phylum Acidobacteriota; class Thermoanaerobaculia; order Multivoradales; family Multivoraceae; genus JAQBHE01. The sequence goes on along the minus strand of JAQBHE010000407.1, from coordinate 11,368 downwards.
GGCTTGGCCGGGAGGGCAGCGGCAAAAATGTCCAAGAGCTGGCCCGCCAGTACTGTCTTCGCGGCCTTGGGAAGCTCGATCGGTGGACCGTCCCGCCGCAGCACGACGACCTCGTTGTCGGCAGCCTCGAACCCGATGTCGACACGACTGACATCGTTCGCGACCACGAAGTGGACGTTCTTGGCCTCCAGCTTGGCCGCGGCCCGAGCCACCAGGTCTTCGGTCTCGGCGGCAAACCCGACCCGCACCGCCCCCGGCGCCACCGTCGCCACCCCGGCGAGGATGTCCGGGTTCTCGAGCAGCCGGATCTCCGGCGGTCCTGACGCCTTCTTCAGCTTGTGCTCAGCGCTACTCGCCGGCCGATAGTCGGCGACCGCAGCGGCGAGGATCACCAGCTCACAAGACGCAGCGCGGTCGTCGACCGCCCGCTTCATCTCGAGCGCGGTGCCGACGTCGACGCGGGTCACCCCCGCGGGAGTCGCGAGCGCCACTGGACCTGCGACCAGGATGACCTGCGCGCCGCGACGCGCCGCCTCGCTGGCGAGCGCAAATCCCATCCTCCCGCTCGATCGATTGGCGATGAAACGCACCGGGTCGATCGGTTCCCAGGTCGGGCCCGCCGATACCAGCACCAACCGGCCGCGGAGGGCGCGAGAACCCAATTGCCGGGCGACCGCTGCCGCGATCGCGGCTGGTTCGGCCATCCGCCCGACGCCCGCTTCGCCCGAAGCCAACTCGCCGGTCTCGGGACCTACCACCAGCGCCCCGCGCTCGCGCAACCGCGCAATGTGACCCTGGGTTGCCGGGCGGTTCCACATCGTCTGGTGCATCGCCGGGGCGACCACCAACGGACCATCGAACATCAGGGCGGTGGTCGTCAAGAAGTCGTCAGCGAGCCCGAGCGCCAGCCGCGCCAGGGTGTTGGCGGTCGCCGGCGCCACGCACAGAAGATCTGCCCATCGCGCGGCCGCGACGTGCTGCTCTTCGCCGCTGCCGGTCGCCGTCAGGTACTCCTCGCGGTACACCGCCGCCCCCGAGAGCACCTCGAGGGTCAGCGGACTGACGAACCGTGCGGCATTCTGGGTGAGCGCGCAACGTACCTCGATGCCGAGTCGCTGCAGATCCCGCACCAGATACGCCGACTTGTAGGCGGCGATGCCGCCGGTCACTCCCAGGAGCACCCGATGCAGCGGCGATCGTCCTGCTTCCGGACGCTCGCTCATGTGCTACCTGAAGGGCTCTAGTGCACCTCGGCGTCGACCGCCGCGGTCGCTCCGAGGTGCTCGGTGCTGGTCGCCGCGGCGCCTGACACCGCCGGTCCGTAGCCCCACTCGATGCGGTCGCTCGCTACTTCGTCCATCGCAATCCTGGCGGCCTTCTTGCTCCGGCTCTCCAACCGTGGCCGGGCTCCGCGCAGGAGCTGCTCCGCCCGCCGGGCCGCCAGGAGGACGTATCGGAACTTGCTGTCAATCTTGTCGCTAAGCGGTTTCATCTGGTCATTGCCCTCTTCACCACACCTTCAGCGCGAGGCCTTGAAATCCTCGAGGACGGATTCCACCTCGGACGCCATCCGCGTGCGGCGGTGTCTCTTGTCTAGGATGATCGATGCCAGGATGTGGCTGGCGGCATCTGCCTCGCGGTTGACGATAACATAATCGTACAGCTCGACCTGCTTGATCTCCCAGCGCGAGACCGCCAACCGACGGGAGATCTGTTCGGCATCGTCGAGGTTGCGCTGGGACAAACGCAGCTCGAGATCGCGATAGGTCGGCGGCATGATGAAGATGCTGTGGACCGCGGTCTTCAGCGGATCGGTATCCGCCACCGCATGCTTGCTGAGAATGCGCTCGGCGCCCTGGACGTCGATGTCCATCAGCACATCGTTGCCGCGCTCGAGGTACGGCAGCACCTCGTCGACCGACGTGCCGTAGTAGTTGTTGTGGACCTCGGCCCATTCCAGGAAGCGATCCTCGACGATCATCTCCTGGAAACTGGCGACGTCGACGTAGTGGTAGTCACGACCGGCCACCTCGGTCTGGCGCGGCCCCCGGGTGGTGTGACTCACCGAGAAATGGACGTTGGCGAATTCCGCCAGCTCACCTTGCAGCAGGCTGCGGATCAAGGTCGTCTTGCCGGTACCCGACGGCGCGGACAGCACAAACAGCTCGCCTCGACTCATGGGCATGCTCGACCGGAAAGAGAAATGGTAGCACAGCGCCTCGACTCTCTCCCGACCCCGTGACCGCACTCCTGACTCTGTTACTCGACGTTCTGCACCTGCTCGCGCAGCCGTTCGCAAAACAGTCTAGCGTCGAGCACGACCCGCGTTAGCTCGAGATCGCGGCTCTTGGCCGCCAAGGTATTGAGCTCGCGGGCGATCTCCTGGGCCAGGAAGTCGAGGCGCTTGCCGACCGGGTCCGCGCTGCCGAGAGCGCTCGCAAAGTGCTCGCAATGTCCGCGCAAGCGGTCGAGCTCCTCGGCGACATCGCTCTTCTCGAGCAGGATCGCTACCTCCTGAGCCAACCGGCCCGGATCGAGCTCGGTGTCGGCGGCGAGATCGACAATCCGTTTGCGGTAGCGGTCGGCGAGCTCGGCACGCACCACCTCGCGTTGAGCGTCGAGCGTCCGTACCGCTTCCACGAGCTGCTCGAGAGTGGCCGAGAGGACGGCGGCGAGCGCCGCTCCCTCTCGAGACCGCGAAGCGATCAGCTCGTCGAGTGCCTGGTCGATTCCCGCGAGCAACCACTCCTCGTCGGGGTCCTGCCACGCGGCGCCTTCGCTCGAGACCGCGATCGCGCCTGGGAAACCCAGCACATCGCCCGCCGACAGCTCGATGCGTTCGCCGAGCAACGGGCGCAGCTTCGCGAGCTCCTCGACCAGGCTCGCGACCACCTCCATTCGCAGCTCGATGCTGCCGAGCCCGGCACCGAGCGCCTCGATCTCGATCACCGCCTCGACCCGGCCACGCGCAAGACGCTGAGCCACGGCTCTGCGCGCCGCCGCTTCGCTCGCCCGGTAGGGCTCGCGCATTCGCACCACCACGTCGAGTGACCGGTGGTTGACGCTACGCAGCGCGATGTGGGCTCGAAACCGAGCATTCTCGATCGCCGCCCGGCCATAGCCGGTCATGCTGTTCATGCCGCTCCCCCGTCTGCCGCGCCGCGGCGGAGGCGCAGGAACTCGGCGACCGCCGCCGCCGCGCGCCGGCTCGCGCCCCGATCCCCCAGGGCGCGCCTTAGGGCGGACAAGCCCTGGCGCATGCGCTCGATCGCGGCGCGGTCCTCGAGCAGGCCGCAGACCCGCCGCGCCAGCGACTCACCGGTGACCTGGCCTTGCACCAGCTCCGGCACGACATCGCCGCCGAGCACGAGGTTGACCAAGCTGAAGTGAGCCACCTTGACCAAGCGCCGGGCGAGCAGCTCGGTGAAGCGTCCGAGACGGTAGACCACCAACATCGGGGTGCCCAGAAGACCGACCTCGAGGGTCGCGGTCCCCGATGCGCAGAGCGCGACATGGGAGTCGGCGATGACTGCGAAGCGGTCGCGGCGAACGATCTCGACCGGGATCGGGATCGCGGTCCTCACCACCAGCTCGTCCAGGAGCCGCCTGCTGACCGTCGGCGCCTGGATCAGGCTCACCCGCGTCGCGGAGCGGGTCGCCAGGATCGAGGCGGCGTCGAGCATCGCCGGCAACAGCGCCCGCACCTCGGGCTCGCGAGAACCCGGAAGCAGCGCCAGGTGCAGCTCGTCGGGGAGCTCGTCGGGCGGCTGGCGATCCCAGATCTGCGGCAACTCGGGCACCTCGTCCACCAGCGGATGGCCGACGTGGATCACCGGCACTTGGGCATCGCGGTAGAACTCGGCCTCGAACGGGAACAACACCAGCATCAAATCCACGCGCCGGGCGATTCCTCGAACCCGGCCTCGTCGCCAAGCCCACACCTGGGGACTGACGTAGTAGATCACCGGCACACCGAGCCGCTTCAGACGTTTCGCGAGTCGGAGGTTGAAGCCCGGGGCGTCGATCAGCACCGCGGCGCGCGGCCGGAGCGTCTGCACCTCGGCGAGCAGACTACGGAAGATCCGCATGCCGCGCGGCAATACCTTCGCCACTTCGGTAAAGCCCATCACCGCGATGTCCCGCGAGTCGAAGCGCGAGCGCACGCCGAGACCCTTCATCCCCTCGCCGCCGAGGCCGAAGAGCTCGGTTTCGGGCATGACCGCTGCGAGCTCGCGAACCAGGCCGCTGCCGTGCTGGTCTCCCGAGGCCTCGCCGGCCACGATCAGGAGGCACGGAGCCGTCACTGTCTGGAGCTCGACTGTCTGGAGCTCGACTGCCCGGAGCTCGACAGTCCGGAGCTCAACCCGGCGGCCCGAGGGGGAACGGGTACATCAGCCACGCCACCAGCAGTCCCCCTCCCACCAACCCGCCGAACAGCTGCAGTCCCAGCCACAACTGATCCCGCCTTCGCCGGCGCCACAGGATGGCGAAGAAGGCGCTGACCTGGAGCGCATACACCACCATGTATCCGAAGTGGCTCACGATCCCGCGCCCCTACTAGTAGCGCCCTCAGCTCTTGCGGCCATGAGCGATGTCCCAGGCATCGAGCACCACCAGCAGATTCATCAGGCCAGCGGTCAGCAGGAAGGCGCTGCCGTACTCGTAGGTCGCCGAAAGCAGGTCGCCGTGATACCCAAAAACCAGGCGCAGCAGGAAGTAGGGGACTCCCATGCCCATCGAGGCGAGGTCCCGAGCCGACTCAGCGGCTGGTCCGCCACGACTTCGAACAGCCGGCCTTGGAGCAGGCACCCGAGGGCGGCCGAGAACAACACCAAACCGAGGAAGGCAGCAGCGCGACCCCACCGACCGAGATAGAGATGACCCGCGCCGGGCACGATCCAGGCGAGCAAGGCCGCCAGGAAAGGATTCCCCGTCGCACGAGTTCCCTCCGCGCTGGCGCCTGCGCGCTGCGAAGCGGTCGCGGGGACATTCGAGTTGGAAACGGTCATCGGATCTGGCGATGGCGCCCGCGCTCAGCGGCCAATCGCCAGCTCAATCGCTGCCATCGCTGTTGAGCAGTTCTTTGAGCTGCTTGCCGGGCTTGAAATATGGGACGCGCTTGCGTGGCACCGCCACTTTCGCGCCGGTCTTCGGGTTGCGACCAACCCGCGATCCGCGCTCGCGAATCCGGAAGCTGCCGAAGCCACGGAGCTCGATCTTCTCGCCGTCGCGCAGCGAATCGACGATGCTCTCGAACACCGTGTTGACGATGACCTCGGCGTGCTTCTTGGTCAGCTCGGTATGACGGGCGACCTCCTCGACGAGCTGGGCCTTGGTCATCCCCGGCTGGGCGATGAGCGCGCTGATCACATGCTGGTCCACGAACGCCTCCCTCTGAGTCGAACGAATTGCACCACCAACGCCGCGAAGCCCGGAGCTCCGCGACCCACCGTGTCTACTCCTCCTCGCCCGTCGCTTCGTCGTCCTCGGGCTCGGCCTCGGCCTCGGGCTCGGTCGCGACCCCCACGGCCGCCGCCTGCTTGAGATCTGGGTCGGGCTGCTCGACAGCTGGGTCGGGCTGCTCGACAGCTGAGACGGGCTGCTCGACTGCAGGGTCGGGCTGCTCGACAACCGGGTCCGGAGCGGACTTGGCCTCGAGCTCAAGGAGCTCGGCAGCGGTCGGCTGGCTGACCCCGCGCATCGTCAGACCGACCTTCTTCTCGTCCTCTTCGACCCTCAAGATCCGCGCCCGCACCCACTCGCCGGTCTCGAAGTGGTCCTCGAGTTTGCCCGGCGGGACATCGATCTCGCTGACATGAGCGAGGCCCTCGAGGCCGTCGAAGACATCGATGAACAGGCCGAAATCGGTGACGTTGACCACTCGGCCTTCGATGGTGTCGCCGACCCCGTGCTTGTCGACGAAGTCCTGCCACTCGTTGGGCAAAAACTCCTTGATCGACAGCGAGACCCGCTGGCCGCCGACATCGATGTTGGTGATCCGGGCACGCACCTCGTCGCCCTTCTGCAGCACCTCGCTGGGATGCTTGACCCGCTTGGTCCAGCTCATGTCGGAGACGTGCACCAGGCCGTCGATCTCGTCGGTGATCTCGACGAAAGCGCCGAACTCGGTGAGATTGCGGACCTTGCCCTCGACGATCGTGCCGATCGGGAAGCGGTCGGCCAGCTCCTCCCAGGGGTTGGATTCGGTCTGGCGCAACGACAGGCTGATCCGCCGTTGCTGCATGTCGAGCTCCGAGACGATCGCTTCGACCTGGTCGTCGACGCTCAGGACCTTCGACGGCGTGATCGCCTTCTTGGTCCACGACATCTCGCTGACGTGGATCAAGCCCTCGACCCCTTCCTCGATCTCAACGAAAGCTCCGTAGTCCACCAAGCTCACCACGCGGCCTCGGATCCGGCAGCCCAAGGGATACTTCTTGTCGACCAGGGTCCAGGGATCTTCGCCCTTCTGCTTGTAGCCGAGCGATACCCGTTCGCTATCGGGATCGAACTTGAGGACGATGATCTCGGCCTCATCGCCCACCGAGAAGTGCTCGCTGGGATGGTTGACCCGCCCCCACGAGATGTCGGTGATGTGGAGCAGCCCGTCGATGCCGCCGAGGTCGATGAACACCCCGTAGTCGGTGATGTTCTTGACCACTCCGGGCAGCCGCACTCCCTCCTTGAGCTTGAGCAGGGTTTCCGCCTTCTTCTTCTCGTACTCCTTCTCGAGCACCGCCTTGCGCGACAGCACGATGTTGTTGCGCCGACGATCGAGGCTGATCACCTTGAATTCGAGCTCCAAACCCTTGAGCGACTCGAGGTGCTTGACCGGCTTGATGTCGACCAGCGAACCGGGGAGGAACGCCCGCAGCCCGACATCGACGGTGAGACCGCCCTTGATCCGGTCGATCACTCGACCGATGATGATCTTGCCCTCTTTGTAGCTGTTCTCGACCTCGGCCCAGACCCGCATCCGCTCGGCCTTGGACTTCGAGAGCATGATGTGGCCTTCGGCGCCCTCGGTCTGCTCGAGCAGAACCTCGACCTCGTCGCCGACCTTGACGTTGATGTTGCCCTCGCTATCAGCGAACTCGCGGAGCGGCACCAGGCCCTCTGACTTGTAGCCGACATCGACGACCACCTCATTGGTGGTGACTTCGATGACGATCCCGGTGACGATCTCGCCCTCGGCGAGGTGGCGCATGCTGTCGTCGTAGAGCCCGACGAGCTGCTCGTAGGTGTAGTCGCTGGCGGCGCCGGGCTGCGTCGTGTCGACGCTGGCCGACTCGCCGGAATGTTGTTCGGTGGACATGCTGGACAGAATCCCTTCTTGTTTTTTGACGCTCGGATCGCGGCGGTCGATCGACCTGGAGTTAGCTGCGATCCCATCCTCCCACCGAAGCGAAAGGCGAGTTCCTGCGCGGCGGCGGCTGAGAACTCGGGATCGGAGAGTATAGGAATCGCGTGCTCGGAGTGTCAACCAGATCACGGCCTCGACGCAACCCTTCGGCCTCCGGCTGCGGCGCCGACATCGGGGATTGTAGCTGCTGCTGGCTCTTGGGCGGCGGGCGCCGCTCGTAGACCACGAAGGTGGTCGGATGCTCGTCGAGATCGCCGGCGGGCACCCGCTTTTCGCTCAGCGCCTGCCAATCGCTCCACTCCACCACCGGGAAGTGAACGTCTCCGGCGACCTCCGCCTCGACCCAGGTCAGGTAAATCCGAGCACAACACGGCAGCGCCTCGGCGTAGAGCTGGGCGCCGCCGATGCAGAACGCCTCGGGATCACCGGCGACGACCGCCAGGGCCTCCTCGAGGGACGTCGCGACCTCGGCGCCCGCCAGTACCAGCCCGCAGCGCCGAGACACCACCACCGAGCGTCTGCCGGGCAACGGTCCGCCAATCGCGTCCCAGGTTTTGCGCCCCATGATGACCGGGTGGCCGTGGGTCAGCCTCCGGAAGCGCCTCAGGTCGGTTCGGAGACGCCAGGGCAGCCGGCCGTCGCGGCCGATCACCCCGTTGCGCGCGACGGCCGCGATCAGCCACAACCGCGATGGCACGACGGTCACCGTCACGGGCTCGCCGGTCGAGCCCGCGATCACACCGCGACCGGGGCCGAGATGCGCGGGTGAGGGTGGTACTCGGTGAGCTCGAAGTCACCGGCGTCGAAGCCAAAGATCGACTCCACCCGCGGGTTCAAGGTCATCTTCGGCAGCGGCCGCGGCTCGCGACCCAGCTGCTCGCTCGCCTGCTCGAGGTGATTCAGATACAGGTGCGCGTCGCCGAAAGTGTGGATCAGCTCGCCGGGCGCAAGACCACACACCTGCGCCATCATCATGGTGAGCAGGGCGTACGAGGCGATGTTGAAGGGAACCCCGAGAAACAGGTCGCCGCTGCGCTGGTAGAGCTGACACGACAAGCGGCCGCGGGCGACGTAGAACTGGAACAGCAGGTGGCACGGCGCCAGGGCCATCTGCGGCAGCTCGGCGACGTTCCAGGCGCTGACCACCAGGCGGCGAGACCACGGCTCGCGGCGGATCTGGTCGACCACCGTCGCGATCTGGTCGACCACCCGGCCATCGGGACCGCGCCAGGACCGCCACTGCTGGCCGTAGACCGGACCCAGCTCGCCTTGCGGGTCCGCCCATTCGTCCCAGATCGAGACTGCGTTCTGCTGGAGGAAGCGGACGTTGGTGTCGCCCCGCAACATCCACAGCAGCTCGTAGATGATCGACCGCAGGTGGAGTCTCTTGGTGGTGAGCAAGGGAAAGCCGTCCGCCAGATCGAACCGGAGCTGGCGGCCGAAGACGCTCCTCGTGCCAACCGCGGTGCGGTCTTGGCGCTCCACTCCCGACTCGAGGACCTCACGCAGAAGGTCCAGGTACGCGCGCATCCCGGTCATGCTACCAGCGGAGAATTCCAGCGCGTCGCGGAAGGTCGAGCACCCCGACTGCGTCTCTCTGTGCATGCTGGCGAGAGCACTAGCGGCGACGCCCTGGGGCATCGAGGCCAGAACGGTCGAGGTGGAGGCCGACGTCCACAACGGCGTCCCCGCCTATCAGTTGGTGGGGCTTCCCGACACCGCGGTTCGCGAGAGTCGCGACCGGGTCCGCGCCGCGATCATCAATTGTGGCTACCAGCTGCCGGGAAAGTCGGTGGTGATCAACCTCGCACCCGCCGACCTGCGAAAGGAAGGCAACCACCTCGATCTCGCGATCGCCCTGGCGCTGCTCGGCGCCTACGAGAAGATCCCGGCGGCCGCGCTCGAACGGCGCGTCTTGTGCGGCGAGCTCGGCCTCGACGGCGCCCTGCGTCCTGTCCGTGGCGCCCTCGGTATCGCCGCTCTCGCCGCCGCCTCCGGCGCCCGCGAGATCCTCTTGCCGGCTGCCAACGCTCCCCTCGCGGCAGCCCTGGGCACGCTCCCGGTGATCCCGGTGACCAGCCTGGTCGAGGCCATCGCGCACCTCAACGGCACCTGCCGCATCCCCGCCCAAGCGCCCGGCGAGAACCCGATCGACGATATCTATGAGGACGGCCCCGACCTCGCCGAGGTCAAGGGCCAGGGGACCGCCAAGCGAGCACTCGAGATTGCCGCCGCCGGAGGTCACAACCTGCTGTTCGTCGGCCCGCCAGGAGCGGGCAAGACCTTGCTCGCACGCTGCCTGCCAGGAATCCTCCCCGCCCTCAGCATCGACGAATCGATCACGGTCACCAAGATCCACTCCTTGATCACCGACCAGCCCCGGCGCACCCTGCTGCAGGCGCGACCGTTCCGCAGCCCGCACTCGAGCGCCAGCACCGCGGCACTGATCGGCGGCGGCTCGATCCCGCGGCCCGGCGAGGTGACGCTCGCGCATGCGGGCGTGCTGTTCCTCGACGAGCTCCCCGAATTCCGCCGCGACAGTCTCGAGGCCCTGCGGCAGCCGCTCGAAGACGGCCTGGTGGCCGTGGTGCGCGCCCGCGCCCGGGTGACGTTTCCTGCCCGCTTCGCGCTGGTGGCGGCGATGAACCCCTGTCCCTGCGGTCACCTGGGTGACGAGCGCCACGACTGCCGCTGCAGCCCGCAGCATCGCCACCGCTACCGTGACCGGATCTCAGGACCGCTACTCGACCGCATCGACCTACGGGTGGAGGTGCCGGCGCTGTCCATCGACCAGTTGCGGGGACCGGCTGGCGAGCCCTCGAGCGCGGTGCGCCAACGAATCCGCCAAGCGCGGTCGCTCCAGCTCGAGCGGCTCGCCGGCACCGCTCGGCTGCCGGTCAACGCAGCCCTCGACGGACCCAGAGTCGAGCGCCACTGCAGCCCCGACGCACGCGGTCGCCAACTCCTCGACCGCGCGTTTCGCAGCCTCGGCCTGTCCGCTCGCGCGCTCCATCGCATCCTCAAGGTCGCACGCACCCTCGCCGATCTCGACGGCGGTGGTGCGGTGGCTTCGGCCCATGTCGCCGAAGCACTGCAGTATCGCGGGACAACGCCGCTCGACTGAAGGGTGGGGCGTCTTCCCGAAGGCCGCCGATCGCCCAGCGGTCCTGTCCAGCGGTCCTGTCCAACGGCTTGACAGGAGACTCTCGACCACTAGAATTGCTCGGTACCGTTCCTTTGGACCCTTTTCGCCTTCTGGCCGACTCGCTCGACTCGAACCGGAAACCCCCGGCTGACCCAAGCACCGGACGGCGCCCGACTGCAGGGTCGGCTTCGAGGCGGTGCCTGACCTCCCAACAAACTGGCGTGGACACTCATGGGGCTCAAGCACCACACGATCATCCTGGTTCCTCACTCTCGTGCCAGATTCCGCAAGTGGCGCGTCAGCAGCCGCCAGGTTCGGATCCTGACCGTTGCCCTCGGCGCGTTGTCGCTGGCCATCGGATATCTCACCTGGACCCACTTCACGACCAACGTCGACCTCGAAGAGCTGCAGCGCCTGCGCGCCGAGAATTCTGATCTCCGGCAAGTCAACGACCAGTTCGAAGTCAGCGTCCGCACCCTCCAACAGCAACTCACCGGGTTCGAGGACCAAACCAACAGCCTGGCGATCGTCGCCGGACTCGGCGAGGCGGTGGATTCGCTGTCGACGCGGGCCGCCACTGGCGCCGGCGCGGGCGGCGACTTGAGCGCGGCTCCCGACGCCGCCACCCACCTTCGGCTGCTTCGTGAGCGCGGCTCCCAGCTCGAAGGCCGCCTCGGCGATATCGGCGACCAGCTTCAGCAACGTCGACTGTGGATCTCGGCTCAGCCGGCGATCACGCCGGTGCAGGGTATCTTCACCAGTTTCTACGGCATGCGGGCCGACCCGGTGACCAAGCGTCGCGCCTTCCACGAGGGCGTGGACATCTCCGCGGTGCCGGGAACGCCGGTCCACGCAGCTGC
>JAQBHE010000406.1:0-2901 GCA_032128015.1 Holophagae bacterium | reverse complement strand
TCCGGACCGGCGGAGCCGGAACACCCAAAGCACGCTCCAGGGCAGCGCTCCGAACAAGAGCGTCGGCAGGTAGACCTTGACCCCGCCGAACAGCCCGGCGTTGCGTGCGAACTCGGCGGTCACCAGGCGACCGACCACTTGGCTGTCGAACATGTAGGCGAGACCGCCAGGCAACCGCGTCGCCACCAACACATACCACGGCAACGCGACGAGCGCGGCGAGCGTTGCGGCGGCGCCGAAGCCGGGTTCGACCAGCCGCACCACCGAGCGTCGCCGAACCAAGGCGTGGAGCGCCAGCGGGGCGGCGAGCACCAGAATCGCCGGCCCCTTGGCGAGGAAGCCCAGGCCCAGTGATCCGCCGAGCAGAGCGCCCCAACCCAACCGCGGTCCCAGCCGGGACACTTCTTCGAGACGCCAGTAGAGGTAATAGGCGAGAGCGGAAGCGAAGGCGAGCGGGGTGTCCGGCGTGACGATGTTCCCTGCCACGAACGGCGCCAGCGACCCGGCGTAGACCCCGACCGTGATCATCCCTGCACGCCGGCCCCACCAGCGAGCAGCGAGCGCACCCAGAATCAGGGCGGTCGCCGCGAACCAAAGAGCATGGGGAGCGCGCGCGGCCCACTCGTTCACCCCGAAGAGCCGCATCGCACCGGCCATCGTCCAGTACAACAAGGGGGGCTTGTCGAGGAACGGCTCGCCGTTCAGTCGCGGCACCAACCAGTCACCCGACTCCAGCATTCCGACGGCAACGTTGCTGTAGAACCCCTCGTCGGGATCCCAGATCCCGCGGGATCCCTGAAAACTGAAGGCGAAGAGGACGGCGACCAGGGCCACCCCAAGAGTCGCCAACCCCAGGCGGCGATCAACTTCCACAGATCCTGTCTCCCGCATCCGTACTGTGCTCCTTCCCTCCAGATGCCGATGCCGGGCAGCCGGCGACACGCGCTCTGCGAGGACGGTGGAGATCCGACTCGCTCAGCGACGTTCTGAGAGGGTTGGATGCTGGCGGTGGCTTGGATCCTTCGCCGCGATCGCGAACGCTTGGGAGCGACGGGCGCGAGAGCGCTGGGCCGCCGAGAAGAGGTAGCCTACAACCTGGTGGGAAGTCCTGGAATCTCCTACCCCTGCAACGTCTTACCGTCTCACGAAACCTCATGGGCCGCGACACCCATTCCGCCCAACTGTTCGCCGCGATCAAGGCCGGCGACCGTGCCGCCACCGAGAGCCTCCTGCGAGTCGACCCTGGTCTGCTCCTGGCCTTCGACGACTGCGAGTTCGAAGCCACACCGCTCAACCTCGCAGCCGCGCGCGGTGACCTTGCAATGATCGACTTGCTGCTCGCTCACGGCGCCGACATCGACCGCAAGAGCGCCTGGTGGGCGGGCGGCTTCGCGCCGATCCATTCGATCTTCTGGAGCCACCACGAATCCCTGGGACCGGCGCTGATCGAGCGCGGAGCCACAGTCAACACCCACGCCTCCGCCGGCCTAGGCCTTACCGACCGCTTGATCGAGATCCTGGACCGCGACCCCGAGCTGATTCGTGAGGCCGGGCCGGATGGTCAACAGCCGCTTCATTTCGCAGCCACACCGGTGATCGCGGAGCTGTTGCTCGAGCGCGGAGCCGAGATCGACGCCCGCGACATCGACCACGAGAGCACCCCGGCGCAGTGGGCGGCGCGCTCGCGTCCGGCGGTGACCCGCTACTTGCTGGAGCACGGCGCTGCCTCCGATCCGTTCGCGCTTGCCGCGCTCGATGACGCGGTGGCGCTCGGACAATTCCTCGACCAGCATCCCGGCGCCGGCTCGTGGACCATCGACGCCGAGCGCTTTGTTGTCCGCGGCTCGAAGGCCCTGCACATCTACGGCTACACCCTCGGCTGGCAGGCGACGCCGCTGCACGTCGCCGCCCGCTGCGATTCGGTCTCGGCGATCCGGCTGCTCCTCGAGCGCGGCGCCGAGCCGGCAATCCGCGGTGACCACGACCAAGCGACACCGCTCCACATCGCCGCCTGGGAAGGCTCGACGCGGGCGATCGCGGAACTGATTCGAGGCGGCGCACCCCTGGATGTCGAATCCGGACCGCAGCACAAGAACCAGCCACTGGGCTGGGCGATCGCATCGGGAAAGGTCGAGGCGGTGCGAGTCCTGCTGTCCTACGGAGCGCCGATTCACGACCACCACCGCGCGCAGGCGACGACAGACGGCGACGAAGCGGGCGAGCCGTCGCGGCGGATTGCGGCGATGCTCGACGGCAGCGGAGGCGCAACCAACGGCGCTGCGTCCTAGGCCCCCGTAACGCCGAGCTCCCGCCTCCCCCGCGATCGACATCGGGCCCTGCCATGTCCACCGCCGCCCTCCCAGCCCCCGCACGCCTGGCCATCGGTCCGCTGTTCGCCATTGCTTCCGGAAAGCTCGTGGTCTGGCTGCTCGCGGGGTGGCGCTACGGCTTTCACCGCGACGAGCTGTACTACATCGTCGGCGGCCGGCACTTCGAGCTCGGCTACGTCGACCATCCGCCCTTGGTGCCCTGGCTCGCCGGCCTTGCCGACTCCTGGCTCGGGCCGTCGCTGATCGGGTTGCGACTGCTCCCGGCGCTCGCCGGCGCAGCACTGGTGTTCCTCGCAGGCGCGATCGCGGCCCAGCTCGGGGGCCGTGCCTGGGCGCAGGCGCTCGCGGCGACCGCGATGCTGGTCTGCCCTTTGGAGCTGTTGGTCGACAACCTGTTTCAGACTACAACCTTCGACCCGCTGCTGTGGGCGGTCGCGTGCTGGGTACTGGTGCGCTGGCTCCGCACCGAGAACCCCCGCTGGTGGCTCGCCTTCGGAGCGGTGGCCGGCGTCGGGGTGATGACCAAGTACACCTTCGGCGTGCTGGCGATCGCCCTGATCGCCGGCTTGTT
>JAQBHE010000405.1:0-7257 GCA_032128015.1 Holophagae bacterium | reverse complement strand
CTTGCGCGCTTGCGCTGGGCCTTGCGACCACCGCGCCGCCGCGACTTCTTCCGTCGTTGCGGTGCGGCTGCCTCCGCCGTCTCACCTTCGCGAGTCTCGCGACTCTCCCGGGTTTCGTGAGTTTCTTCTTCCTCGTCGTCGGAATCGACGAAGTCGCCGAAATCGTCTTCGTCCTCCTCCACGAAGGACTCAGGGGCCGGTGCGACGAGCGCCGCAGCCTCGCGCTCTTCGCGGGCGGCCTCCCGCGCTTCGCGGGCGAGACGTTGTTCGTCGGCTCGTTCCTCTTCGATGCGCTTGATCTCGGTGCGATCGCGGGCGACCCAAGAGACCTCTTGCTCCGCGCGGTGGAGACGGCTCGCCGCGACGATCTCGATCTTGAGGTCGAACTCCTCTTCGAGGCGCATCAGATCACGGCGCCGCTCGTTCTGGAGGAAGTCCGCGAGCTCGGGGTGGAGCGAAATGCTCACCTCTTTCATGAAGCCGCCGGCGCCCCGACTCTCAATCGTCCGCAGCAGGTGTAGCGCCACCAGCTCGGCGCTGGCGATCCGACCAGTGCCGCTGCAGGTCGGGCAGGGGCGGTGGGTGCGCAACTGGAGCGCCTGCTGAATGCGCTGACGGTTGATCTCGAGCAGGCCGTTCGAGCTAATGCGGCCAATCGAGCTGCGGGCGCGATCGGCTTTCATCGCGTCGGCCAGCTTCTTCTCGACCTTGCGCTGGTTGCGGCTGTTGCGCATGTCGATGAAATCGGCGACCACCAGACCGCCGATATCGCGCAGCCGGAGCTGGCGCGCGACCTCGGTAGCGGCTTCGAGATTGGTGTGCACCGCGGTCTCTTCCTGGCTGGCGGCGCGGGTGGAGCGTCCGGAGTTGACGTCGATCGCGGTCAGCGCCTCGGTGGGGTCGATGACGATCGACCCGCCGGAGGGCAGCGGAACCTGGCGCTCGTAGATGCGCTCGATCTGGGTTTCGATGTCGAAGGCGGAGAAGATCGGCGCCCGCTCGCGGTAGCGAATCAGCTGGGTCTTGCTGCGGGGCATGAACGCCCGCATGTAGTCCTCGGCCTTGGTGAACGCCTGGTCATCGTCGACCAGCACCTCTTCGACTGCAGCGTCGAGGTGGTCGCGAAGCGCCTGAAGGACAATGTCCTGATCGCTGTAGAGGAGGCGAGTCTTGCGCGAGTTGCGGGCCTCGGTGCCAATCCGCTTCCACAGCCGCAGCAACGAGCTCAGGTCACGGCTGAGCGTGGCCTTGGTCTGGTCGAGGGCGTTGGTGCGGATGATCACCCCGCAGCCGTCGGGGATGGTGAGCTTGTCGACGATGTCGCGCAGCCGCTGGCGCTGCTCGTCGGACTGGACCTTGCGCGAGACCCCGCGAGTGTCGTCGAACGGTGTCAGAACCAAGTAGCGCCCGGCGAGCGACAGGTTGGTGGTCAGCGCCGAGCCCTTGCTGCCCTCGGGCTCGCGGGTGACCTGGACGACGATCGGCTGGCCCTTCTCGAGCACATCCTCGATGCGCGCTCGCTCGCCCTTCTTGGGCTCCTTGTAGTAGGCGTCGGGAACCACGTCCTGGATCGCCAGGAAGCCGTGGCGCTCGGCTCCGTACTCGATGAACGCGGCGTTGAGGCTGGGCTGGATGTTGGCGATGGTGCCGAAGTAGATGTTGCCCCGGGTCAGCCCCCGTTCCGCGACGTCTACCTTGTAGTCATCGAGCGAGGAGTCGGTGGTGATCGCGACCCGCAGTTCTGCGGGGTTCTGGGCGTTGATGAGCATTCGACGAGTCAATGTGGGGTTCTTCCTTGGCTAGGGTTCTGGGTCGCCAAGCCGGCCGGGCAGCGTGGCGACCTCGAGGGTCGCGCGCTAGCCGGGGGCGCACCGGACTCCGGGCGCCGCTTGCGAATGGCTTGGCTGCGGTGGGTTCTTCGATCGGGTTCTGGGAGGCGGCGAGCGTTGGCGTCGGCGCTGCTCCGATTCGCGGGCAGAGGCACACCGCTGTGCTCGGTCACTCGGCAGGCTCGGGGAACATTTCCTCGACAGGCCTGGAGGGCATGAGCTGGGTTTCGGTGGCGGCCGGACGGGCAGCGGGTCGTCAGTGGACCAGAGCTGCGACGGCCGGAAGCTCGAACGCGCCAAGGATAGCAGAGTCTCCCTCACCCGGTCTCCTTGCGCCCGCTTCCGGCCTGTGTCAGGTTCCGGAGACGATTCCCGGGTCCGCCCTCATCTCACACTCACACCTCTACGGCAACGAACATGGCTTGAGCGCGTCGGATAGACGCGCCCTCGAGCGCACCTATCGGCGACGGGTCCTTCCCCAGGAGGTGGTGTCGGCGGAGTTGGCGCGGCATCTGGCCTCGGTGTCGCGCTCGATCGGCCGTCAGGTTGGGGTCTTGCTCAACCGCCACGGCAGCGTGGAGAAGGTGATCGTCGGCGACGCGTCCCAGCTGGAGATCCCGGACGTCGGCCGGTTGCGCGGTGGTCCGGGCCGATTTCGCGGCCTGCGCCTGGTCCACACCCATCTGCGCGGCGAGTCGCTCACCGACGACGACCTCAACGATCTGGCGCTGCTCCGCCTCGATCTGGTGGCGATGGTCGAGGCGCTCGAGGACGGCGGCGCCGGCCGCATCGAGGTCGCGACCCTGTCGCCCGACGGCGGCGACGGTGCTGCGGTCGATCCGTTCGTGCGCACCACCGCCCGCGACGTCTTCGCCCTCGACCTCGACTTCGAGGCCACGATGTCGGCCCTCGAGGCGGAGCTGGCGCGCCGTTTTCGCGGCAAGGCCGGCGAACCGGAGCGCGAGCGGGCGCTGGTGATCGGCGTCCACCCCGACGACGAGTACTTCGAAGAGACTGTCGAGCTGGTGCGCTCGGCCGACGTCGAGATCGCGGGCACGGTGCGCCAGAAGCGATCGCGGCTCCACCCGCGGACGGTGGTCGGCAGCGGCAAGCTCCGAGAGATCGTCCTCGAGGGAATGCGCCGCGGCGCTACGGTCGCGATCTTCGACCTCGACCTCAAGCCGGCTCAGGCTCGCGCCTTCGAGGACGCGACCGGACTCAAGGCGATCGACCGCACCCAACTGATCCTCGATGTCTTTGCACAGCGCGCGAACAGCCGCGACGGCAAGCTCCAAGTCGAGCTGGCGCAGCTCAAGTACTCGCTGCCACGCTTGACCGACAAGGACGCCGGCCTCTCACGCCTGACCGGCGGCATTGGCGGTCGCGGTCCGGGCGAGACCGTGCTCGAGATCGGGCGCCGGCGCATTCGCGATCGCATCCGTTCCCTCGAGCACCAGGTCGACCAACTTTCGCGGCAGCGCGACCTGCGCCGGCGCCGCCGTCGCGACAACGCCATCCCAACCCTGTCGATCATCGGCTACACCAACGCCGGCAAGAGCACGCTACTCAACGCGATGACCAACAGCGAGGTCGAAGTGGCGGACCGGCTGTTCATGACCCTGGACCCCACCAGTCGTCGCCTGCGCTTTCCCCGCCAAGGTGAGGTCGTGATCACCGACACGGTCGGCTTCATCGCGGACCTTCCCAAGGACCTGTTGGCGGCCTTTCGCGCCACTCTGGAGGAGCTGACCGACGCTGACTTGCTGCTCCACGTCGTCGACGCCGCGGACCCCAGGCTCGATGCCAAGCACGAAGCGGTGCTCGGGCTGCTCGACGAGCTCGAGCTCCAGCACGTGCCGCGCCTCTTGGTGCTCAACAAGATCGATCTCGTCGATCCGGCGGCCGCCCAGCATCTGGTGCGCCGCTTCGATGGCGTGGCGGTGAGCGCGGTACGCCGGCAAGGCCTCGCCGATCTGCTGGCGGTTGCCGAGGAGCGGCTGGGGGCGGGAAGACCGCTGCTGCCCGACCACAGCCCGCCGGTGGTCGATTCGTTGGTCAACTGATCGCACAGCGGCGGGCCCACCGGGCCCGCCGTAGAAGAGCCGCCGACGGCGCCGGAGCTGCTACAATCGGCGAGGTGGAGACGGTGGAGCATCGACGGGCGGGTTCGCCGAAACGTGCGCCTGGACGGGCTCTCGCGCTGGCGATCATCGCCGGCAGCTTTGTTCTGTCCGCCGCCACCGCCACCCGCGCTGCCAACTCGTCGCCCGACTTCTCTGCGTGGTTCTCGGGCGCCGGCGGGATGCTGGCAGCGGCGCAGGAGTTCGACTCGAAGCCGCGGCCGATCTTGGTGTACTTCTACACCGACTGGTGCGGATACTGCCGGCAGTTCGAGCGCGAGCTCTTGAGCACGCGCGATGTCGGGGACTACCTCGACGGGATCCTGGCAGTGCGCATCAATCCCGAATCGGGTCCCGAGAACGCGGCGCTCGGTCGGCGCTACGGAGTCCGAGGTTACCCGGGACTGTTCGTCCACAGCGCGGAGTCGCGGTCCATCTCGCAGATCGACCGCGTCGACGTGGTCGATGGCCGACCGGTGATGAAGACGCCTTCGGCGTTCATCGACACGGTCAAGCAGGCCGGCGCCAGGTAGCCTCCATTCGGCCCCCATTCGGGGAGTCGGGGAGGGAAGCCCGAGATGACCGAGTCGAGCTCGGGATTGGTGGCCGAGATCTCGGGTCTCGGCAAAAGCTACGGTCGCCATCTCGCGCTCGCCGACCTCGACCTCGAGATCCGTCGCGGCGAGATCCTCGGCTTCCTCGGCCCCAACGGCGCCGGCAAGACGACCACGATAAGGATCCTGCTGGGCTTGTTGCGACCCAGCGCCGGCACCGCTCGGGTGTTCGGCCTCGACTCGTGGGCCGACAGCGTCGCGGTACGGCGACGCCTCGGGTACCTCGCCGGCGACGCCCGCTTCTACGAGGCGATGACCGGGCGCGCTCTGTTGCGCATGCTGGCGCGGCTGCGTGGCGCCGGGTCGCGCGGCGACGAGCTGGCCGAGCGCTTGGGTCTCGATCTCGATCGGCGGATCAAGAGCTATTCGAAGGGGATGAGGCAGAAGCTGGGTCTGATCCAGGCGCTGATGCACCAGCCCGAGCTCGCGATCCTCGACGAGCCGACCAGCGCTCTCGATCCGCTGGTGCAGAACGAGGTCTATCGATTGCTGGGCGAGATTCGTGACGCCGGTCGCTCGGTGTTTCTGTCGTCGCACGTCCTGCCCGAGGTCCAGAAAGTGTGCGACCGGGTGGCGATCGTGCGTAGCGGGAGACTGGTGACGGTGACCACGGTCACCGAGCTCCGAGGGGTCGATCTACGCCGACTCACGGTCCGGGTGTCCGAGCCCGCCGCCGCGCGAACCGCGCTCGAAGCGGCCGGGATCACCGGTATCGCGTTCTCCCGGGAAGGCGACGAGCTGCGAGCAACGGTGCGCGATGTCGACCTCGTAGTCAAGGTCCTGGCGCGTTTCGAGGTGCAGTCGCTTTCCCTCGAGCCGCTGACCCTCGAGGACAGCTTCTTCGAGCTCTATCGGGAGCCCGACATCACGGGCGATCCGCAAGCTTCCCCGGAGGTGTCGAAGTGAGCGTGGTGGCGCTGCTGGTCGCCACAGCGCGGATCGCCGCTGTAGCCCCGGGAACTGCGAGTGGCCTACGCCTCGCCTTTCTCTTCCAGGATCGCCTCCAGCTCGGCGAGGGCCTCGAAATCCTTCGGTCTTCCTGCTGCCCGCTTGACGTGGATGAGGCGCCCGAGGTTTATGCAACGGCAAGACACCCCGAATGGTTCCACCAGCACGGTGTGTGGGCTCAGTTCCTCGAAGGTGCCACCGCCGGTGATCTCGCCGAGCAGGTCCAGGGACCCGAGGTCGGTGATCAAGGTGAAGTTGAGCCCGGCCGCGAGGGTTCGTTCGTCCCATCGAAACGGCAGACCGGGTGGGGCGCCTCGAGGGTAGGGTCGGAGGGGAATCAAGGCCGAGGCCAACCGCTGCAAGTTCTCGGTCGAGCGTCGATAGACCACGTCGAGGTCTTGAGTCAGACGGGCAGCGCCGTGGAGGGTTGCCGCGACTCCGCCCACGAGGATGTAGTCGACGCCGGCCTCGGACAGAGTCCTCAGCAGGCCCTCAAAGTCGGTGAGCGGCGTTCCTGGCATGCTGGCCAGCCCGACGTAGCTCGCGCGCCGCTTGTTGGAGTCGCGAAAGCGCCCGGAGCCTATCGGTGACCGAGAGCTTCAGGTTCTCACGAAGGAGGGTGCGGTCCACGTCCTTCTTGTAGGCCTCGATGACCGGGTCGGGCTCGAACGGTAGCGGTCCTTGGGACATCGCCAGGATCGTAACACCACGGCGTCATCGTTCCGGCGCCTTCGCGGCGCATACCCAAGCGGTGGGTCGCGCGCCGGGGCGATCGCCCAAGCGCTCGACCCGACCGGTCGGGTGTATCTCGTTCGCCTTGTCGTCCGTCGTGCATAATCATTGGTGTGAGGGTGGTGGCGCTGCTGGTCGCCAAGCAGGCACGCGAGCTGTGGCGTGTGTTGCTCGCGTGCGCGGCAATGCTCGGGATCTTCTTCACCCTCGCCAGCTTCTTGTTCGGGACCTTCGGCGACTTGGCGATGCGCGACCTCGGCCTGGTGCCGCCGGAGCTGCTCACGGGTCTGTTCGGCGGCCTGGTGGTCGGTCTCGACCCACTGGTCACCTGGCTCGCCACGCTGCTCGTGCACCCGCTGGCGCTCACCGTGTTCGCCGCCGCGGTGGTGTCGATCGCCGCTCGCTGTCCGGCCGGCGAGGTCGACCGCGGCACCCTCGATCTGCTGCTGGCGTTGCCGATCGCGCGCCGCGAGCTGGTTGCAGCGTCGATCGTTTTGCTGCAGCTGGTGCTCTGGGGGTTGACCGCGGTGGTTTGGTCGGGTCTGCGCTATGGCCTGGCGCTCGGCGCGATCCCACCGCCGGCGAACCTCGCGGCGTTCGGCTGGGTGGTGGTCAATCTGTGGGCGCTGTTCTCGGCGGTTGCCGGCATCGCGACGCTGGTCTCGACCCGGGTCACCGAGCAGGGGCGGGTGACCGCGATCGTGATCTCCTTCTTGGTGCTGTCGTTCTTCGTCAACCTGATTGCCAGCATCTGGGAGCCGGCGCGTTTCGCCGACGTGGTGTCGCTGTTTCACTACTACCAGCCGCATCCGATCGTGCGTGGAGGTGGTGCGCCCCTGGGAGATCTCGGCGTGCTGTTGGGCGTCGCCCTGGTCGCAAACGCCGCCGCGTTTCCCGTGTTCGGGCGCCGGGACATCCCGGTGGCGTGACGGTTGAGGCTGCGCGGTCGCGAGCCACCGCGGGCTGCTAGGCTAGGATCACTCGTTCCAAGGAGGTTTCCGATGGTGAAGCAAA
>JAQBHE010000404.1:0-9795 GCA_032128015.1 Holophagae bacterium | reverse complement strand
CCGATGACTGACACTGTCATCGCCGCGATCGACGCGTTCCCGCTCAATGTGCCGCTGCTTGCGCCGTTCACGATCGCCTCGGCGCGGCTCGACCACGTCGAGAATGTGGCGATTCGGGTCCGCCTCGAGTGTGCGCTGGCGCCGCGGGCCTGCCTCGCGCTCGAACAGCTCGCCAGCCAGGGTTTCTACGACGGTACCGAAGTGTATGGCGGCGAGCCGGGGGTGGAGCTCCTGGGTGGCGATCGCGGAGGTTTGGGCGCGGGGGGTCCCGGGTACAGCCTGCGCGCAGAGGTGACGCCGTTCGCCTTCGACCGCCCGGGAGTCTTCGGGTTGGTTGGCCGCTTCCAGGACGAGGTCGGCAGTGCCTTCTTCCTGACCGTCTCGCCCCAGCCCTGGAGGACCGGGCTCGAAGTCGCCTTGGGCGAGGTGGTCGGCGGGCTCAAGGTGCTCGACCGCCTGCAGATCGGGGACACGATCGAGCGAATAAGAGTCGCGCCCATCGCGGTTGCGCGGGGCCGACGGTCGCCGACACCATAGACTCCTCGCTCGGTAGAGCGGCCGTCACGTCGGGCGTGCAACCTTGCCGGAGCCGGGACGTACCGAAAGACGCGAGGATGTCGCAGCCCACGGACGAAGAGCTGGTTGCGGCAATCCTCCGAGGCGAGGACGACAGTTTTCGCGATCTCGTCTTGAGGTATCAGGGCCGTGTCGTCAACTATCTCCACCGTCTACTTCGCAACCTCGACGAGGCTCACGAGCTCGCCCAGGAGGTTTTCCTCCGCGTCTACCGGGCGCTCGACCGCTTCGATCCGCGCTATCGGTTCTCGACATGGTTGTTTCGGGTGGCGCAGAACGCGGCGATCGACCGAATCCGCAAACGGCGGCTCAGGATGGTCTCGCTGCATCGACCGGAGACCGGAGACTCGGAGGGCGGGGAGTGGGAGTTTCCCAGCGATGAGAGGAGCCCTTATGGCGAGCTGCGCAACCGCGAGCGCCGGGCGGCGATTGTGCGGGCGATCGGCGAGCTTCGCGGCGAGTACCGAGAACTGATCGAGCTTCGCCACTTCGCCGAGCTCTCGTACGACGAGATCGCGGAGCTCAAGGGGATGCCGTTGGGAACCGTCAAGAACAAGCTCTTTCGCGGCCGACAGATGCTGAAAGCGAAGCTCGAGGACTTCCTTGGCGAATGACCGGCGGAGAATGAGCGGCGGAGAATGAGCGGAGGACCGGAACCCTTCTCTGCTTCGAGGATGTGACCGATGACCGATGCGATAATCGATGAGATGACCGACGCTGATCGGCTGACCCTGGTCCAGGCGATCGACTCCTGGGTCGAGGGAGCGCTCGACGATGCCGACGCTCGGACGTTGGAGTCCCGGGTCGCAGCTGATCGTGGGCTCGAGCGCGAGCGGATGTCGCTCGAGCGATTGGCCCGCGACCTCGTGGCGGCACGGGTCTGTGTCCGCCCCGGATTCGCCGATGCTGTGATGTCGCGGTTGCCGGCGCACCGAAGCGCCCCGGCCAACCGATCCTGGTTCATCGCGATTGCGGCGGTCGTGACGTTGGCGGTCGGTGCGGCGGCGCTGCTCCGTTTCGGCTCCGGCGGGGCCACCGGGGGGCCGCTGGCAGCGTTTGGCGACTTCGCAGCGTCGGTTTTGCTCGCCGGTTCCGGCCTGCTGGCCGCATCGTGGCAAGGCGTTGGCGAATGGGTGGGTGACTGGCTTGGGGGGTCGACCTCGAGGCTGGTCGTCGGGGTCGTGTTGGTCGTTGGCGTCAACTTGCTGCTCGTCACCTTGTTACGTAGGCGGAGACTGGCTCCCGGACGCGTTCGTTCGTTCGACGACCGCGAGCGCTGAGCCTAGGCCCGGATTATTCATGAACGACCTACTACGGCCGCGCATTCATCCCACCTGGCGGGTGTCCTCGGCCCCCGGGGCCGGCGTCCTCGGCCCCCGGGGCCGGCGTCCTCGGCCCTCGGCTCCTGCGACGTACTGCGAGTACGCCGCACTCGGGACCTGCGGGTGCCCACCACCTGGGCGACTGCGTGCCCTCGCTACGATCCTTCATGAATAATCCGGGCTAGGCGTGTTGCTCCCCGTCGCGACGGCTGTGCTTGGTGCCGTTGCCCTGTCCGGCGCCGGGAGCTCCCTGCCGGCGGTGCGCATCGACCAGGGCGCGGTGGCAACCCGCCAGGTGCTGGCAATCGGCCGGGACCTGGAGATCGCTGGAGAGGCGCTGGCCGGCGCCGCGGTGCTCGACGGTACGGCGCGAATCTCGGGCTCGGTCGGGGGCGATCTGGTGGTGGTCGGCGGCGATGCCTGGATCGAAGCCGGGGCGCGTGTCGAGGGCGACGCCTACGTTCTCGGCGGCCGGCTCCACATCGAGCCGGGTGGGCGCGTCGGCGGCCGTGTGGTCAGCCACCCTGGCACTTCCTCGGCCTGGCTGTTTTTGCTCGAAGGGCCGGCGTTGGGACTTTCTTCGTTCTCGCCGGTCGTGCTCGGCGCCAAAGCCGCGCTGCTTGCCGCCTGGATCTTGGCGGGGCTGATCCTGCTGGCGACCACGCCGCTGGGTCTCGAGAGCAGCCGTCGCGAGATCGCACAACGCCCCGTGCGTTGCTTCTACGTTGGTCTGGTCGCGGTGGCGTCGATGGTGTTGACGACTCTGTTCTTGACCTCCTTCGCCGGAGCGGTGGTCGGCGTGCCGTTCTTGGCTCTGCTGCTGATCGTGGCTCTGGTCCTCAAGGTCTGGGGGACGGTGACCGCGTTCCTGCTGGTTGGCGTCGGCCTGCTCGAGCACCGTATGGCGCGGCCGATCGACCCGCTGGTCGCGCTGCTGGTCGGCATCGCTTGCCTGGGCGCGCTCAAGCTGGTCCCCTATGTCGGGATCGGCGTGTGGAGCGCGATCACCCTGGTCGGGGTCGGGGCGGCGCTGCTGACCAAGTTCGGCCAGCGCCAGCCTTGGGTGGCTACCGACGGCTTGGGGCCGCGGGCGCGGTTCCAGTAGCAGCCAGCGCAAGTCGCTGGAGGCCGGTCGGGGTTTTTGAGGTCGGGCGCTTTTCTTGACCCGCCTCCGGCCTTGCCATAACCTGGCTTGTGGGCCGGTGGGCCGCCGCTCTTGCTTCGATCGCCGCGGCAACCGGCCGTGGGCAACGATAGCTTCGCGAGCCCGATCGGCCCCGCTGAATGTACTGCCAGGTCTGCCGCGCCGCCAACCCCGACGATTCCGAACACTGCCTTCGCTGCCAGCATCGCTTGTTGGTGCTGTCCGGACCGAGCGCCGACCGCGAGGAGGCACTCGAGGGCGGAGGCGAGGAGGAGTTCTCTCTCGACGAGCATCTGCTCGAGCGGATCTCGATTCTCGAAGAGGTGCTCAAACGCACCGGCGAGTCGATCCGTGGGATCTTGGGCGCGTTGCGACGGCAAGAAGAGGACCTGCTGATCAACCACGCGGGGATCGCGACCGTCCGTGACTTGCTCGAGCGACGAGGTCTGATCGACGCCGAGGAGTGGAACGACCGCTGGGAGTCGCGGTTCGACAGCCAGATCCTCACCCTCGAGAAGCGTGACCGCTTCAACTCCCGCCGTGAGCGGATCGCAGCGCTGTTCGAGGGCGAGAAACGCGAAGCGTTCCTGCATGGTCTCGCGGAGGCGGGCTTCGCGCTCGGCGCACTGCATCCCGAGAAAGCCCGCGAGCATCTCGAGCGCGCCTTCCGGCTCGACCCGACGAACTACGACCTTGCCCACCTGCTCGGCGAGTCGCTGTTCTTCGACGGCGAGACCGAGGCCGCTTTCGGCTATTTTGCCAAGGTGCTGGAGGTCAAGCCCGATCACCAGGACGCTCTGGTCTACTCCGGGGTCATCTGCCACCAGCGGTCCGACCGGGTGCGCGCCGAGCGTTTTCTCGGACGCGCGGTCGAGGTCTATCCGGAGGTGTTCCTGCCGCAGTTCTGCTTCGGCGCCGCGCTCGCCGGCGCTGGCGACTTGACCCGAGCCGTGCCGTGTCTCGAGCGCGCGGTAGCGGTCGACGCGGTGCCGGATGCGCTCTATCTGCTGGGCAGCTGTCACTACGAGGCCGGGAACCTCAAGGACGCGATCCGCCACCTCAAGGAGGCGGTGCGCCGCGACCCGGCGTTCGAGGAATGCCATCACCTTCTGGGGCTGTGCTACCTGGGCCGGCATTGGACCAAGAAGGCCCTCGAGGCGTTCCGCCACGCCCAGGAGCTGAACCCCAAGCGGATGCGCTACGAGGATCTCGTGTCGTACCTGTCGGGCCGCGGCGCCTCGGCATTGCCGCCGGTCGGCGAGACCGCCAAGCGTTGGATCGACCGCGCCGAAGACTTGCTGCAGCGTCGAGAAGATGGCGACGCCCTCAAGTGCTTCCGCCAGGCGGTGCGCGAAGAGCCAGAAAACCCGGCGCTCCTGATGTCCTACGCGCTCGCGTGCCTCCAGCTCAACCGTAGTCGGGAGCTGCAGGCGATCACCCAGCGGGTCATCGATCTCAAGCCGGGCGAGATGCTCACCGCGACCGCCTACGCGACGATGATCGCGGCGCTGCGGGGCGAAGGCAAGTTCCGTGAAGGCAACCGTATCGGGCTGCGCCTGCTTGATGCTGGTGACTCCGACTTCAGCAAGGCGATTGCCTACTACGAGATGGCCTACAACCTCGCCGAGCTCGACGAGGACCTCGACCAGGCGCTCGATTTCGCGCGCCGCTCGCTCGAGTTTTCACCCGAGGAGCTCAAGCAGTTCCCGTTCGCGGCTCTCGGCTGGGTCCACTACAAACGTCGCGAGTTCGACCAGGCGGTGACCTTCTTAGCCAAGTCGACCGAGCTCGGCGCCACCGCGACGACCATGACCCATCTCGGGATGGCGCTGCTCGCTTCGGGAGATCAAGAGCAGGCGAAGTCGGTGCTCGATCGGGCGCGCCGGCTCGGTCAAGGAGACACCGCGGTGGGGGAGCGGATGATGGAGCTGATGAAGGGCTCGGCACGCATCCTCGAAGGGGTGCGCCGCCGGAGTTAGCCGGTTTCGGCCCGCAGACGGTCGCGGGCTGGTCGCCCGACCTCGCGTCGTTTCATTCGATTTTCTCAGCCTGGTCGCCCGCGCCGCAATTCCCCGAGAGGACACAACCGTGCGTTGGAGCAAGTACTACCTCGAGACCACCCGCGACAATCCGGCGGACGCCGAGGTGGTGAGTCATCGCCTGATGGTGCGATCGGCGATGCTCAAGAAGCACGCCTCCGGGATCTACTCCTACCAGCCCTCCGGATGGCGCAGCTTGCGCAAGCTGATGGCGATCGTTCGCCGCGAGCTGGATGCCATCGGCGCGCTCGAGTTGTCGATGCCGGCGGTGCAGCCGGCCGAGCTGTGGCAAGAGTCGGGTCGCTGGCAGGCCTACGGCAAGGAGCTGCTGCGGATCCGCGACCGCCACGAGCGCGAGTTCTGCTTCGGACCGACCCACGAAGAGCTGGTCACCGATCTGGTGCGCCGCGACGTCAAGAGCTACCGTCAGCTGCCGCTCAACCTCTATCAAATCCAGACCAAGTTTCGCGACGAGATCCGTCCTCGCTTCGGGTTGATGCGCGGGCGCGAGTTCCTGATGAAGGACGCCTACTCGTTCCACGTCGACGCCGAGTGTCTGGAGCGCACCTACCGTGAAATGCACGACGCCTACTCCCGGATCATCGCCGCTTGCGGGCTCGAGTTCGTGGTGGTCGAGGCAGACTCCGGGGCGATCGGCGGCTCGCGTTCTCACGAGTTCATGGTCATCGCCGACACCGGGGAGAGCGCGCTCTTGGGCTGCAGCTCCTGCGGCTACGGCGCCAACGTCGAGAAGGCGAGCTCGCCCCTGGTCTCGTCCTGTCGCCGTCCCGCCGATCGGCTCGAGGAGCTTCCCACCCCCGGAATGACCTCGATCGCCGCGGTCGCCGCCCATCTCGGAGTGAGCGCTCGAGATCTGGTCAAGACCCTGATCTATCGGGCCGACGGCGCATCGGTCGCGGTGGTGATGCGCGGCGACCGGGCGGTCAACGAGGTCAAGCTCAAGAACTTCCTTGTCGCCCAGGACATGGCACTCGCCAGCGACGACGAGGTGCGCGCGACCACCGGGGCGCGGGTCGGCTTCGCCGGCCCGATCGGCCTCGCGGGCGGGGTGCGGCTGCTCGCCGATGAATCGGTGCGCGACATGGATGGCTTCATCGCCGGCGGCAATCGCGACGACCTTCATTTCGGCGGAGTGCGCTGGGGACGCGACGCTCGGCCCGAGGCGTTCGTCGACCTGCTGGTGGTCGAAGGCGGCGACCCGTGCCCCCGCTGCGGCTCGGGACTCGCCGCTTCGCGCGGCATCGAGGTCGGTCACATCTTTCAGCTCGGCACCAAGTACTCGGAATCGATGGGCTGCACCTTCGCCGATGCCGAAGGCGCCGAACGGCCGATGGTGATGGGCTGCTACGGTCTCGGGATCGGGCGCACGTTGGCGGCCGCGATCGAACAGAACCACGACGACGACGGCATCATCTGGCCGCAGGCGTTGGCGCCCTTCGAAGTCCTGTTGCTCCTGCTCAACACCAACGACCCCAAGGTGGTGGCGGTTTCCGAGACCCTCTACGCCGGGCTGCGGGCCGCCGGTGTCGACGTGCTCTACGACGATCGCGACCAGCGACCCGGGGTAAAGTTCAAGGACGCCGACCTCATCGGCGTGCCCTGGCGGGTGGTGGTCGGGGCCAAGGCGCTGGCTGGCGGCGAGGTCGAGCTATCGGCGCGCCGCGACCGCGAGCGCGAGTTGGTGCCGGTCGACGCCGCGATCGCCCGGGTCGAGGAGCGGCTCGCGGCGAGCTCGCAAACGAGCTCGTAACTCAGGGCGTGACCTGGTCCTGCGCGGCGTTGTCGCCCTGGGTGGCTGGCCGTTCGATGCGCACCCGCAGCGCCAGGATGCGGTGGCCCTCGACCTCTAGCACCTCGAGGTCGAGGGGTCCGACCTTGACTCGGTCACCGACTCGCGGACGCCGCCCGATCTCGGACAGCGCGATGCCGGCAATGGTGTCCTCGTCGCGGGTGTCGATCTCGAGCCCGAGACGGGTCTCGAGATCTTCGATCAGCATCGAGCCCAGGACCTGGTAGACGTTGTCCTCGATCCGTGACAGCTCGGGGCGCTCGGCGTCGAACTCATCTTGGATCTGGCCGACGATCTCCTCGATCACGTTCTCGAGCGCGATGATCCCGCTGACCGATCCGTACTCGTCGATCACCGCGGCCATGTGTACCTGGGCGGTGCGCATCCGGCGCAGCACCCGCTCCAGCGGCAGGGTTTCGGGCACCACCAGGATGTCGCGCTTGATCGCCGCGAGTGTGGTGGGCGGCTCGTTGGCCCGGAACACGTCTTTGATGTGAATCAGCCCGACCACCCGGTCCAGCTCGCCGTCGCACAGCGGAAAACGGGTGTGGCCCGACTCGCGCGCAAGCCGGAGGTTGTCCTCGATCGGGACCGTGGTGTCGAGGTAGACGACCTCGCCACGCGGCACCATGACCTGGCGCGCAACCCGGTGGGAAAGCTCGAAGACGTTGTCGAGGAGCTCGCGTTGGTGCGAAGGCATCGAGCTGTCGCGCGATGAGGCGAGGAGCCTGCGGATCTCGTCCTCGCCGTGGGCCAGCGAGCCCTCGGTCAGCGGCTCGACTCCGATCAGCTTCAGGATCGCGTTGGCCGCGCGGTTGAGCAACCAGATCAACGGGAAGCTCAACTTGTAGAAGAAGAACAGCGGCAGCGCCACCCACAGCGCGGTGCGCTCGGGGAGACGGATGGCGATCGACTTCGGGGCGAGCTCGCCGAGGATGATGTGGAGGACGCTGATCAGGAAGAAGCCGATCACCAGCGAGGTCGAATGGAGGGCGCCTTCGGAGAGAACGCCGAACGGGGCGAGCGCGGAGCGCAAGACCGACGCCACCGCGGGCTCTCCGATCCACCCCAGGCCGAGGCTCGCCAGAGTGATCCCGAGCTGGGTCGCCGAGAGGTAGGCGTCGAGGTGGGAGATCATGTGCCGGGCAATTCGTCCCGGCCGGCGGTGGACGTGGGCGTCGATCTGGGTCGGGCGCACCTTGACCAGAGCGAACTCGGCGGCGACGAAAAAGCCGTTGAGGAACACCAGGAACACCGCCAGGGCGATCCCCGTCAGCATGCTCATCGCCATGGGCGAGGAGGTCGCCGAGGCCATCCACGCCAAGGAGGTCACCGCGGGTGCCGCTTGCCGAGAGAAGCGTGGAGCCAGTACCGCGAGCAGCCGTCAACGACCGAGCGCGGGGCTCGGCGGCCGGCTAGGTCGGGGTCAGGCTCGGGTGGCGCGGGGTCTTGGTTCACGTAGCCAGGCAGATCGTAGCACGGGCCGCGCTTGCGGCGGTGTCAACCGGGGGGCGTGTCATTCGGGGGCGCTGGCTCCGCGCGTCTGCGGCTGGCCGGGCGCTCACGCGCATCGTAGCCGTGCTCGGCGAGCCGGGTGCGAAGCTCCGTCACGTGGCTGCGACCGCGAGTCTCGAGCTTGAGCTCGACCACCACATCACCCAGGCCGACGCCGAACGCGCGCTGGTGGTAGACCTCGAGAACGTTGGCGCCGGTAGCGGCGAGACGCTCGAGCAGCTTGGCGAGCGCGCCCGGACGGTCGTGGATCTCGACGTACAGTCGGATCAGCCGTCCTGCCTTGCTCAGACCGCGCTCGATGATCCGGCTCAGCAGGTTGACGTCGATGTTGCCGCCGCTCAACAACACGCAGGCGCAAGAGCCGGGGGCAGCTACCCGCTGGTGGTAGAACGCGGCGAAGGCAGCGGCGCCGGCCCCTTCGGTCACCGTCTTCTCGCGCTCGAGGAGCAGCAAGATGGCGCTCGCGATCTCTTCCTCATCGACCACCACCAGATCGTCGACGAAGCGACGGACGAGCTCGAGCGTCAGTGCCCCGGGCTGTTTGACGGCGATGCCGTCGGCGATCGTCTGAGCGGGGGGCAGGGTGCGCCTTTCCCCGGCGTCGATGCTCTGTTTCATGGACGGCAATGCCGCGGTCTGAACCCCGACCACTCGGATCCCCGGGCGCAGACTCTTGAGCGCAACGGCGATCCCCGCGATCAAGCCACCGCCTCCGATCGGTACGATCACGGTGTCGAGGTCCGGCACCTGCTCGAGCAGCTCCAGACCGATGGTGCCCTGGCCGGCGATCACCAGCGGATCGTCAAAGGGGTGAACGAAGGTCAGTCCGCGCTCGGTTTCGAGCTTGCGGGCGATCGCGGCGGCGTCGTCGAAACTGTCCCCCTCGAGCACCACCTCGGCGCCGAAGCCGCGAGTACTCACCACTTTCACCAACGGCGTCAGGGCTGGCATGACCACCAGCGAGGGGATCTTCAAGCGTGCGGCGTGGAACGCCACGGCCTGGCCGTGGTTGCCCGCAGACGCGGTGATGACGCCGCGTCTGCGCGCCCGTTCGTCGAGGGCGAGGAGGCGGTGCAGTGCGCCGCGTTCCTTGAACGAGCCGGTACGCTGGAGGTTCTCGTACTTGAGGAACAACCGGCCCCCGTCTTGGGGGTGGAAGGCGGCGGACGGCTGACAAGGCGACTCCTTGACCGCGTCGCCAATCGCCTCGCGTGCCGCGCGGATGTCATCGATGGTGACCATGAGTGTTGCGGAGTCTAGCGGCCTTCTGGCCGGCGAACCGGGCATCCGGCCCGGCGAACCGGGCATCCGGCCCGGCGAACCGGGCATCCGGCCCGGCGAACCGGGCATCCGGCCCGGCGAACCGGGCATCCGGCCCGGCGAACCGGG
>JAQBHE010000403.1:0-5417 GCA_032128015.1 Holophagae bacterium | reverse complement strand
CCTGTCGCGGCCGCAGTCGATCGCAATGCCGAAGGCTCGCGATGGCCTCCTCGGTGCGACCGAGCCGACGCTCGACCTGGCCGAGGTAGTACCGCCAGCGGTAGTCGTCGGGCGCCAGCTGCGCTGCCTCGTGGTAGCCCGCGACGGCCTGCTCGAGATACTCGTACGCGAAGAACCAACCGGCAAGGGCCCCGAAGCCATCGGCGAGGATGCCAGGCTCGGTCGAATCCTGGAACAGCAGCCGGGCCAGGGTCGATTGCAGTTCGAGGAACTGATCGCGGACCGGCGGGTCGAGCAAACCGAGATCGGCAGGGGCCGCGATCTCGCCCAACGCCGGAGCTTGTTCCTGCGTCCGGCCTGCGCCGCTCGCGAGCAGCCACGCCGAAAGAGCGATCCCTAGCAGCCCGTGGTGAAACCCTCGAGGAGCACCCTCCGCTCGCCTCATTGGTTCAGTGTAGCGGGAGACTTGCCCTCACCCTGGACCACGGTGGTGTACCTCCCGCGCTCGATCAACCGATCCTCGACCTGACCATCCGGCCAGGTCACCCTGACCCCGATCGGTTGGTTGCCAGCCTCGAGCCCAGCCTCATCGAGCCCAGCCTCATCGAGAGGGAACAGAACGCGAGGATCACGAGCCGACGCATAGCTGCCATCACTGTGAGCTCGCCGCCACAAACGACGACCGGAACCGTCCAGGAGGGTGACGCGGGCGCCGAGCATGTCGCGCTTTCCCGGTGTACCGACCAATCGGAGGCCCGCCCAGGGACGATCCGGCGATGATTCGTTGAGCAGAAGCCGCGGCACGCCGCCGTTCACCGACACCAGCACGTCGAGATCGCCGTCGTTGTCGAGGTCTCCCGCCGCCGCGCCTCGGCCGACCGCCGGCGCGGCGAGGTCGGGAGCGCTCTCGCGCGCAGTCTCCGCGAACCGGCCGTCTCCGAAATTGCGAAACAGCTGACCAGGCTGCTCGAGGCCGTAGCCAGCATCGCTACCTGGCCGCGGTTCGAGCAGCTTGACCGAGCCGTTGACGGTCAAGAGGTCGAGCCAAGAGTCGCCGTCGTAGTCGAGCATCACCACCCCGAAGCCGGTGAGGTTCCTGCTCGGCGCAGCCAGGCCGCTCGCCTGAGTGCGGTCGAAGAACAGGTGATCGCCTTCATTGCGGTACAAGGTGTTGGTCTGGGTCATCAGGTGGGTGACAAACAACTCGTCGTCGCCGTCGTTGTCGAGATCGCCGGCCTCGACGCCTATCCCGGCCTCGGTCTCGCCGAGCGCGTTCACCGCGTTGCCGGCGACGAGTGCGCGGTCCTCGAACCGCTGGCCGCCCAGATTCACCCAGTAGAAGTTGGGCGCCTGGTCGTTCGCAACATAGACGTCCGGCCAGCCGTCGTCGTCGAAGTCCGCGGCGACCACCCCGAGGCCCGGTCCCGGACTTCCGAGCAGCCCGACCCGCGCTGAGGTGTCCTCGAACGTGCCGTCGCCGCGGTTGCGAAACAGCCGGTCAGTCTCGGGCCGGTAGCTCTGCGGTCCGCAGTACTCCGGACGGCTGTTGCTGGCGTAGCAGGGCCGCTGGGCAGCCAGGGTGTAGGCGACGTAGTTGACGACGTAGAGATCGAGCCAGCCGTCGCGGTCGTAGTCGAGAAACGAAGCGCTCACCGACCAGCGTGGATCGTCGACCCCGGCCGTCGAGGTCACGTCACGAAACCGGCCGTCGCCCTGGTTGCGCCATAGCTGGTTGGGGCCGAAGTTGGCCAGATAGAGATCCGGGAAACCATCGTTGTCGATGTCACCGACGGCGACTCCCATCCCGTACCCGGTCGCCCCCGAGAGCCCCGCCGCCGCGGTGACATCGCGAAGCTCCACCCGACCGCCTCGAAGATCGTTGCGGTACAAGCGGTCCGACGGCAGGTTCACGGCTCCCTGGCGCAGCTCCGGCTCGATCGGTCCTCCCTGCACCAGGTAGAGGTCGAGGTCGCCGTCGCTGTCGTAGTCGAGCATCGCGCATCCCGGACCCATCATCTCGTGGAAGTAGAGCGCGCCCGTAGCACCGTTCGCGTGCCGGAAGTCGAGTCCGACTGCGGCTGCCCGATCGACCAAGACCGGTGCAGGTTGCGCGCCAGCCCCAGCTCGCGCCGCCGCGCATACCGCGAGACCCATCAGGGCGATCCGGCCGAGGCTTCGCAACTGCATTCCTTGGAATCAGAGGGCCAGCAAGAGAAAAGGGGGGCATGAAGCCCCCCTTTCTCGGGTCGCTCGACGACCTCACTAGCTTCCTTGCGTCGACGGCCGAAGGCCGGCGCCGAAACGACCGCCGTGAGGTGAAGGGCGCCGCCGAAGCCGTCAGGCGAAGGCGAGCGCCCGGAACCTCACTAAAACCTGAAGGCCGTCGTCAGAGTGTACTTCGTCGGCTGAGCCCAGTAGCGTTTGCTGGCCAACGGCCGGCCCTGGCTCTCCGAGACCCCCACGAGGTCCTGTTGGTTGTCGATGTTCGTCGCTTCGAGCCTCAAGTCCCCGTTCGCTCTCGAGCCGAGCGGGAACTTCCAGGCCAGGTTGAGATTGGCCCACCAGATGGATCCAATCTCGCGCGAGCCTCGAGGCTCCACGAACAGGGTCGTGGTGTTGTCGGCCGCGTTGTTGGAATTGCGATCGGCGGCCTGCAGTCCGCTCTGTTGGAAGGCCCACTTGGCTCCGGTCTGGAAGGTGAACTGACCGCCGACCGTCAAGCCGTGGCCGCCACTACCAATTTGGAAGTTCTTGAAGCCATAGCTGCGGAAGATCAGATCGCGTTCGCGATCGGCGGTGCCGAACCGGTTGATCGTCGACACCGGCTGGCCGATGAACGGCCGGAGCGACTCGCAGTTGGCTGCAACCGCCCGGATGCTGCCGGGGCCAGGGCCGCCAGGATTGCGGTTGAGGCACCCGGTGATGTCGTCCTGGGTGAGCAGCAAGTGCAGCAGCTCGCCGAAGTCGTCATCGGTATTGTTGAACCGGCTGCCGAAGATGCTGCCCTCGGCGTCCGACAAAGTGACGTGGTTGTAGAGCGCCCAGCCGTCGCGAAAACGCCGGTTGAGCTGGAGCTGCAGCGCCTTGTACTCGCGCTCGGCCGGCACCAGGTTGTCGAGGATGGAATTGGCATGGGCCGCGGTGCAGAAGCCGGTAGCCGAACGGCCGGCCTTGATGCAGTCGGCGACGAAGGCGTCGACCCAGCCCAATTGGCGCAGGGCGTTCGGGAGGTCATTGACATTCTCGGTCAGAACGAACAGCGGAGCGCAGCCCCCTCTCGAGCCCGGCGGGCAAAGGACGCCCGGATCGAGCTGTTCCTGGCTGGTGATCTGGTCGAAGGTCTTCCAGTAGATGCCCTTGGCGCTGACCGCCCAGTTGTCGCTGAACTGCCAATCCCAGCCCAGGACCACGTCGTCGCGGCCATAGGGCTCGATGTCAACGTTGAGACGCCCGGAATCGTGCAGCGCCCACATCCGTCCAGGGCGAACGCCTCCGATCGGGAACGCGTAGCCCGCAGCCGCCCCTAGGTAGAAGGTGCGGTCCTCGGCGTTGAATCCATTCCACTTGTCGAGCAGGAAGGCGTTGACCAGCTCCTGGGGCAGGTGGGTGTAGTACCGGCCCGCGCTCAGGCTGAACAGCATGCGGCCGTCGCCCTTGACGTCGTACACGCCATTGAACCGGGGCGAAAAATCCTGCGAGTCGACGACCTTGCGACCGATGTCGTTGGTCTGGACCTGATCCTCGTAGCGCAGCCCGAGATTGAGCGTCAGGTGGTCACCGATCGACCAACGATCCCGCACGAAGAGGCCGAGGTTCTCGCCCTGGGAGTCCCCGGAGCCCTTGCCCGCCGCCACCACGTCCGCTGGGTTGTAGTTGATCTTGACCAGTGGCGCCACGAAACCATGCTGGGTCTGGGCCCGGAAACCGGTGCCGTAGTAGAAGGAGTCGCGACGGACGTCCTGCTCCCAGTGAGTCTGCTGCCAGTCGAGACCGTACTTGAACTCATGTTTGGAGCCGACGAACTGGGTAAGACCGAGGTTGGCCTGCTCGCGCGGATACTCGTTGGTGCCGTAGCCATTGTCGAGGATCCAGCCGTTATGCCAGGTACCGGTGCCGATGTCGAGATAGGCGCTGTAGTTGTTGACCGGCGAGTCTGCGCTCGTCAGGGTCGCTAGCGGCGCAAAACGCGGGTCCTGCCGCTTGATCGCGAGGGCGGTGGCGGCGTCGACGCAGTTGCATACCGATAGCAGCTTGTTCTCACTCGAGGTGTGGCCGGCGAGCTTGGTTTCCACAAAGAGGTTCGACGACACCGACCAGTTCCAGCTGAGGCTGTTGAGCGAACCGCCGATGTCGTGCATCGTCGGGGTGTAGATGTCAGCGAAGGTCGCGGTCTGGAACAGCCGGGTGATCGGGGTCGCGATCCACGACGCCGACAGCTGGTGGCTCGAAGCGGGCGAGAGCGTGAGCTTGGCGACGTACGACTTGACGTCGGTGCTCTGGTCGATCAGCGAGCCGTCGAGGGTGCGGTCACGGGTGAAGGTTCCGAAGTCCGCGGCGGCGGCGAAGAACCAGGCCTTGTCGCGCTTGAGCGGGCCGCCGAAGCTCACATCCCAATTGAGCGCATCGACGTTGCGCTCGTCGCTGGTCAGGACGAAGAAGTCCGCAGGCCGGGCGATCCGGGGATCGTCGGGCAGGGTCAATTCGGGGTGGGACTTGAAGTTACTGTCCAACTCGAGCGAGCGGTAGGTCAGCGCGAGATCGCCATGGTAGGAGTTGGATCCCGACTTGACGATGACGTTGGTGACCCCACCCACGGAGCGACCATAGTCGGCGGACTTGCCGTCGACGGTCAAGTTGACCTCGCTGGTCGAGGTGGTCGGCAGGAACATCCGGGTGGCGCCGTAGCGGGTGAACGTGGTGTCGACACCGTCGATGAACACCGCGCTCTCGATCCACGACGAGCCGTTGAAGCTCGGCCGCGACGAGCTGAGATCGGTGCTCTCCTGATCGTTGGTCACTCCGGGAAGCACGTTGATCGCGCCGTAGATACCCTTGAACACGGTCGCCACTTCGTTGGCCACCTCTGCCTGGACGGTGCCACCGGTCGAGACGTTGTACTTGTCGACCATCGGCGCTTCCGAGGTCACCGTGATCTGCTCGGCCGTGGACAGGCTGAGCTCGAGGTTGACCTCGACCTTGCCGCCGGCCGACACGGCGGCCGAGCGCTCGCGGCGGGACTGCAACTGGTCGAGCTGTGCCTTGACGGTGTAGTTGCCGGGCACCAGCAGAGCGAACCGATAGGTCCCGTTGGCGTCGGTGAACACTTCTTGGGTTCCTCGATCACCTTTGAGAACGACTGTGACGCCGGGAAGTGCAGTTCCTTGAGGGTCCGTGACTTTTCCTTCCACGGATCCGGT
>JAQBHE010000402.1:0-6831 GCA_032128015.1 Holophagae bacterium | reverse complement strand
GTGGTCGGCAACGTCGCCACTGCCGAGGGCGCGCGTGCCCTGGCCGACCGCGGTGTCGACGGCATCAAGGTCGGGATTGGCGCCGGCAGCATCTGCACCACCCGCATCGTCACCGGCGGCGGCATGCCCCAGGTCACGGCGATCCAGGCCTGCGCAGAAGCGGTGGCGGACCGCGACATCCCGCTGATCGCCGACGGCGGCGTTCGTTTCTCAGGCGACGTCACCAAGGCGATCGCGGTGGGCGGCCACTCGGTGATGGTCGGCTCACTGCTCGCCGGCACCGAAGAAAGTCCCGGCGAGACCATCCTGTATCAGGGCCGCACCTACAAGGCCTACCGTGGCATGGGCTCGCTGGCGGCCATGACCGCGGGCAGCGCAGATCGTTACTTCCAGGATCGACGCCAACCCCTCGGCAAGCTGGTGCCCGAAGGCATCGAAGGCATGGTGCCCTACAAGGGCAGCGTCCATCAGGTGGTCGCCCAGCTCACCGGCGGTCTGCGCCAGGGCATGGGGCTCGGCGGCTGCGCCTCGATCGCCGAGCTGCGCACCGTCGCCAAGTTGATCCAGATCACCACCGCCGGGCACCGCGAGAGCCACGCCCATGACGTCGTGATCACCAAGGAGGCGCCCAACTACTGGGTTCCTCGCCCACCCGAAGGTTAGCAGCCCGTGGCTGCCACCGCTCCCCACCGGGCCGGTCGGCACGAATCGCTGGTGGGAACAAGGCCTGTGGCGAGGGCGCTCGGCCTCGCGTGATCCTCCTGGCGTTGACCTTCCTCGGAGGCTCTCGGTTCGCGGGCGCCGAGACCGCACCTTGCGGCGGCCCGCGAGTCGCGCCATCATCTGTCATCGCTGTTTAGGAGGAGGTGCCGATGTTCACCCAAACTCGCACAGGATTGTCAGGAATTCTGGCGCTATGCGTCGGAGCCGGTCTAGCTGCGCCGAGCCTCGGGCTCGACGGCGGCCACGATCACGGCGGCTTCACCCACCCGATCACCACCACGTCCCATCAGGCGCAGGAACACTTCGACCGCGGCCTGCTGTTGGCCTGGGGTTTCAACCACATCGAGGCAGCGCGCGAGTTCCGCTCGGCCACCGCCGAAGACCCGAGCTGCGCGATGTGCTGGTGGGGGGTGGCGCTGGTGCTCGGCCCCAACATCAACGCCGCGCTCGACCCCGACCGCTACCCGGAGATCCTCGAGGCGTTTGGTAAGGCGAAGGCGCTCTCGGACTCGGTCACCGAGCCCGAGCAGGCCTACATCAACGCCCTCGCCACCCGCTACGGGCCCGGACCGGAGGCGGACCGCTCCGAGCTCGATCGCGCCTACGCGGCGGCGATGCGGCGAGTCGCCCTCGCCCACCCCGACGATCTCACGGCCGCGACCCTGTTCGCCGAGGCTCTGATGGACACCATGCCTTGGGACTACTGGCTCGCGGGCGGCGAGCCCAAGGCCGCGACCCGCGAGTTCATCGACGTCCTCGAGACTGTGCTGCGCCGCGAAACCCAGCATGCCGGGGCCAACCATCTGCTGATCCACGCACTCGAGAAGACCCGGCCGCGACTCGGCGTGCCGGCCGCCGAACGCCTCGACAAGAACCCGCAGGCGACCGGCCATCTGGTGCACATGGCGTCGCACATCTACATGCGGGTCGGTCGCTACGACGACGCGGCGCGGGTCAACGCGCGGGCGATCGAGGACGACGACGCCTACGCTCGCGACCACGAGACGCCTGCCGAGTACTTTCCTTACATGCTCCACAACCACCACATGAGGTGGGCGGCGCTCGGCTTCGAAGGCCGGCGCGCGGAGGCCGCGGCGGAGGCACGTTATCTCGCCGACAACATCCCGCCGGGCTTGATGCGCGATCCCAAGCTCGCCGGCCTGCAGCATTTCTACTCCATCCCGTGGTTCGACCAGGTGTGGTTCTCCGATTGGAAGGCGATCCTCGCCACCCCCGAGCCTGACGAAGACTTGCCATACGCGCGGGCGATCTGGCACTACGCCCGCGGCATGGCGCTCGCCAATACCAGCGAGGTCGGCGCCGCCGGTCGCCAGCTGCAGGCGCTGACCGCGCTCGCGGTGGACCCGCGCATCGCCGACATGATGGTGAGCATCAACACCGGGCGCGCCGTACTCGAGATCGCGCGCGAGCTATTGGGCGGCACGCTGGCGGCGGCGAGCGGCGATCACCCAGAAGCGATCCGGCGCCTCGCCGAGGCGGTCCGTCGCGAAGATGCCCTCACCTACGACGAGCCGCCCTCCTTCCTGATGCCCAGTCGCCAGCTCCTCGGCGTGGCCCAACTCGCAGCAGGACGCCCCGCGGACGCCGAGCGGACTTTCCGCGGCGATCTCGAGGTCTTCCCGGGCAACGGCTGGTCGTTGCGCGGCCTCGAGCAGAGCCTGCTCGACCAAAAACACCGCCGGGCCGCCAAGAAGGTGCGCAAACAGCTCGAAGCGGCGTGGGAGCGCTCGGAGGTGTCGGAGACCGACACGCGCTGATCCGCGCGGCGGCGCACTCGCGGTCTACGAGGCCCTCGTCTACCAGGCCCTGGGGTCGAGGTCATAGGGCAGCGGCGTGAGCTGCCGAAGTCCGCCCATCTCGAGAGCGACCAGATCCTCGAGACGAACGCCGAACCCCGCGTCGGGATCGTAGATGCCGGGCTCGAGC
This sequence comes from Holophagae bacterium, assembly GCA_032128015.1. Taxonomy (GTDB): domain Bacteria; phylum Acidobacteriota; class Thermoanaerobaculia; order Multivoradales; family Multivoraceae; genus JAQBHE01. The sequence goes on along the minus strand of JAQBHE010000402.1, from coordinate 4,161 downwards.
GTCAGGATGTCACCCACCGCGAACGTCCCCGCGACCGCTTCGGCGTCAGTGCGGCGGAAGCTCGGAAGCTCGTGGAGCTCGTAGCCGACGCCGTGGCCGAGACCGTGGACGTAACCGCGGATGGTGCCCGGGTCGGAGATCGGGGTCGGGTAACCGGCCGCCCCCAGACGCTCGCACGCCCCTTGCTGGAGGCTCCAGCCGGACACCCCCGGCCGGGCCGCCCCGAGGGACCAGCGCAAGGTCGAAAGTGCTGCGGCGTGAGCGCGAGCCACCGCCTCGGGAGGCTCGCCAAGGCAAAACGTGCGGGTGCAGTCGGCGAACATCCGCCCGCGCGGGAAGAGATCGACCACCAGGGTCTCACGCATCCGGATGGTCCGCTCCGGAGTTCCGGAGTTGTGGGGCACCGCCCCCTCCCCGCCCGGCGCCACGATCCCACCTTCCGGCTCACTGAGCCCGCGACTCGCGAATAGCTCGGCGACCGCGGACTTGAGCCGGCGCACCGTCAGGCGCTCACCACCGAGCCAAAGCTCGCCGTCCAGCGCCAGAGCCTGCTCCAGCATCTCGGCGATCCGCCGCTGGGCCACGACCACGCCGTCGGCGGCCCGCTGCACCTCCGCGAGCTCGGCGTCGCTCTTGGTCTTGCGCAGCGCGCGCACCAGCTGATGGCCAGCGACAAACTCCCAGCCCTCTTGCTCGAGCTCGACGCACGCCTGGTGGACTATTCCGGCGTGGCGCGACCCGGCGATCGCGACCCGGCCCGGCAGCACCCCACAAGCCTGGAGACCGCGACGCAACGCCATCGCCAGGACCGCCGGCTCGGGCTCGCCGACGCGCTCGAGGCGGGCGGTCTCGAGCAGGTCCGGGTCGAGCAGACGCAGGCCGCTTGCCGCGGCTTCCTCGCGCTCCATCGGACTCGCGTACCCGAGGGCGCTCGGTCCGCCGGTCGGTCGCACCAGCAGGCACGGACCGAGGCGAGCGGAACCGACGAATGGCGCGATATCCGGGTCACGGTTCGAGGCCGCCACCACCACCAAGGCCCGAACCCCGGCGGCGGCGGAATCGGCCCCGGCCGACGCTCCGGAAACGGCGAGCTCGGTCACAGGTTGCGGGTGATGAACTCCTGGAGCTTCGGCTTCGGCAGCGCGCCCATCGTGCGATCGGCGACCACGCCGTCCTTGAACAGGATCAGGGTGGGGATTCCCTGCACGCCGTAGCTCGCGGCCAGGTCCTGAGCACCATCGACGTCCAGCTTGGCGATCCGCACCTGATCGCCGAGCTCACCGGCCAGCTCCTCGAGCAACGGCGCCACCATCCGGCACGGTCCGCACCATGGCGCCCAGAAATCCACCAGCACCGGCATCTTGGCCGCCAGCACCTGGTCGTCGAAATTCTCGTGGTTCAGCACCACGATCTTGTCACTTGCCATTGTCATCATCCCTCCATGGTGGGAACTCGAAGGCCCGCCCGACTCACCGAAACCGGCGTCGAGGCCGAAATAATCCGGAGCCCAGTTCAAAGAGTGTAGGTCTCGTCCTTTTCCCGCAGCGTGCGGAAGTACTCCCGCGACACTTCGACGTCGCGGCCGATCTGCGCCGACAACTCCATGGTCGACTGAAACAGGCGTTCCTCGCGCAGGCGGTGAAAGAAGCTCAGCTCGATCCGCTCGCCGTAGACATCGCTGCGAAAGTCGAGGATGTGGCTCTCGACCACCCGGTCGTAGTTCTCGTAGACCGTCGGCCGGGTGCCGATGTTGGTCACCGAATCGAAGGTCGCCGGCAGTCGCGGAAAAAACACCCGCGTCGAGTAGACGCCCTCGCCAGGGATCAGCTCGTTGTCCGAGCGCAGGTTGATCGTTGGCCAGCCCAACCGCTGGCCCATGCGGTCGCCACGCGCGATGACCCCGGTGAGTGCGTACGGCCGCCCCAATCGCTCGCGCACTCGCTCGGTTTGGCCGGAGCGCACCAGGTCGCGGATCTGCGAGCTCGAGACTCGCTCGCCGCCTACTCGGACTTCGTCCACCGCCAGCGCTTGGAACCCCAGCTCCGCGCCCAGCTCCTGAAGCAAGGCCAGATTGCCCTGGCGCTCATGGCCGAAGGCAAACCTCGACCCGACGTAGATCTCGCGCGCCGACAGCCGCCGGTGCAGCATCTCGGTCACGAATTCGCGGGCGGAGGTCCGGGCGAAGTCTTCGGTGAAGGCGATGATCAGCAGGAAATCGAGACCGATCTCCTCGAGCAGTGCCTGCTTTTGTTCGGCGGTCGTCAACCGCAGGGGCGCCGACTCCGGTCGCAGAACGGCCAGCGGGTGAGGGTCGAAGGTGACCGCGACCGAGACGAGACCAAGCTCAGAAGCCCTCTCCACGACCCGCTCGAGCACCGCGCGCTGACCGAGGTGGATGCCGTCGTAGTTACCGATCGTCACGATCGAGCCCGACGGCAGGTCGCCGGCGCCGTTGGCATCCGCGACTACCTGCACGTCAGCCCTCCAGCCACCCGGACTCCGAAGCGCTACCCGCCCAGGACCCGCCCGCGACCACCACGCCCGGCGAGCCCGCGGGACCGACGATTCGCCCGACCAGGTCGTCGGCAAAGGCATCGGTGATCTCGACCTGCGCCAGCCGGCCGCAGTCGGCGGTGCCATCGTTGATCAGCACCCGGCCGTCGACCTCGGGCGCCATTCCCGCGTGGCGACCTTCGAGCAGGTGCTCGGTCTCCGAGCACGGCCCTTCGACCAGCACCTCGAGCACCCGGCCGACCAAGCGCTGGCGTCGCTCGTGGGCGATCCCACGCTGGGCATCGAGCAGCCGCTTTCGGCGGTCGGTGGCGACTCGCCGCGGCGGCCGGCCGGCCAGGTGGTACGACGGAGTGTCGGGCTCGGGGCTCCAGACAAAGACCCCGAGGTGGTCGAACGATGCCCGCTGGACGAACTCGACCAGATGATCGAAATGCTCCGCACGCTCTCCAGGGAAGCCGACAATGAAGGTGGTGCGCACGAAGAGATCGGGAACCAGGGTGCGCGCGCGCTCGAGCTGGCGGAGGTAGCGGTCCGGACCGCCGCCGCGACGCATCGCGCGCAGGATCTCGGGGTGGCTGTGCTGGAGCGGAATGTCGAGATAAGGCACGAGCCGCGGTTCGCTGCCCATCAACCCCAGGACTTCGTCATCGAGGGTGGTCGGATAGGCGTACAGGAACCGGATCCAAGGGGCTGTGGTGCCGACGAGCAGCGCCTCGAGCAGCCGCGCGAGTCCATGCTTTCCGAGACCGAGATCCTCGCCGTAGCGCGTGGTGTCCTGGGCGACCAGGCACACCTCGGTCGCCCCTGCGGCCTCCAAGGTCGCCGCCTCCGCCACCAGCGACTCGATGGTGCGGCTGCGAAACCGTCCGCGCCACACCGGGATCGCGCAGAACGTGCACGGGTTGTTGCAGCCTTCGGCGACTTTGAGGAAGGCGTAGCCGCGGGTGGTCAGCTGGCGCGACGCGGTGTGGTCGAACACCAGGTGCGACGCCGACTGCGAAGGCGCCGACGATGAGCCCAGGGCCACCAGCTGGGGCGCCGCGGCCAGGTCATCGAGTCCGATGAAGCCGTCGATCTCCGGGATCTCCGCCGCCAGCTCTTCGGCGTAGCGGTTGACCATGCAGCCGGCGACGAACAACCGCTCGATGTCGCGCCCCTTGCGGCCGGCGGCCTCGAGCAGGGTGTCGATCGACTCGCGCCGCGCTTCGTCGATGAAGCCGCAGGTGTTGACGATCACGGTGTCCGCCGGCTCGCCGTCTCGGACGATCTCGAACCCTTGGTCACGCAGCTGGCCGAGGATGATCTCGCTATCGACCCGGTTTTTGGCGCAGCCGAGGCTGATCAGGCTCACCCGCCGGGCCGGGGTTGGTCGGGCAGGCGACATGCGCCGCGATCTTAGCAGGGGCGACCCGGTTCACCGCGGCAGCCGGCGCCACCGATCGTCGCGTATCATGCGCGACGAGATGGCGCCCACCGCCGCGGCTCTGGTCATCGGCAACGAGATCCTCACCGGCAAGGTCCAGGAAGGCAACCTCGCTCTCCTGGCCAAGGAGCTGTTCGTCCTCGGGGTGCAGCTCCGACGCGTGATCCTGTGCCTGGACCACGTCGACACCATCGCCGCCGACCTCGACGACCTGCGCCGGCATC
>JAQBHE010000401.1:0-7307 GCA_032128015.1 Holophagae bacterium | reverse complement strand
GGTGTTCTGGCTGAGCAGTCTCTCGGGAAGGGCGAAGTGGGAGCCGAAACCGCGCCGGAACGAGAAGCTGGAAGCGAAGGCGGCCTGAGCGATGGCGATGCGATTCGAGATTCCGATCCCCTTGAAGATCGCCGCGCTGGTGCTCGGCACGACCGCGCTCTACACCTACATTGGCCAGCTGGTGCCCCAGAAAGAGGTGCTGCCGCCGGTCGAGACTGTGATCAGCGCCGACATGACCTCCGAGGACCTGGTGGCGATCGGGCGCAGCATCGCTGGCAACAAGGGCATTTGCCTGACCTGCCACACCATCGGTCAGGGCGGGGCGGGTCTGCGTTTTCCGGACCTCGACGGAGTCGCGGTGCGGGCGGAGACCAGGATCGAGGGGGTTTCCGCCCTCGACTACCTCGCGCAGTCGCTGTACGCCCCCGACTCCTTCATCGTCCCCGGTTTCAGCCCCGGGATGCCGACCATCCACAAGCCGCCGATCGGCCTCACCGATCAAGAGATCATCGCGGTCATCGCTTGGCTCCAAAGCATGGGTGGGACGCCGACGGTGACCCTCGAAACCACTTTCGACATCGCGCAGTGATCGACCGTGAGCTCACAGACGCAGTACTCGGGCAGTGATAGAGCAGTGGTAGAAAGGTCGCGGAGATGATCTTTGGGTTCAAGCTCTGGGTGCTGGTGCTGGTGGTCGGCGTCATGCTGGTCTTGCGGTGGCGCAGGGCCCCGATGCTGGCGTGGGCGCTGGCGTGGTGGGGCGGTCTCTTCTTCGGGCTCAAGGTCGGTTTCGCGGTACCGTTGCCCGGCTCGGTGATCACCATCTATATGGCGATTGCCACCGCCTCGATCCTGGCCTACGTGTCGGCTGACCGCGGGCGCTGGGCGGCAACTGTCGGTCCGATCGAGCGGCTGATCCTCGAGCCGCGACTGAAGTGGGCGTTGGCCGGTGTCGTGGTGTTACTGCCGGCTCTCGTCGCCGCCTCGGTCTACAACCGGATGAGCCAGCCACTCGAGGCGCCGGGGTTCGGTCGCTCCGTCCATCCATCGCCGCCGACCCAGATCGACGTCCACGAGCGCACCGTCAGCCTGGTGACCTCGGAGAGTCCCCTCGAGCATCTCAAGAGCGCCGAGCCCGAGGAATACCAGAAGCGTGTCCAGAACGGTCGCCGGGTGTACTACCAGAACTGCTTCTACTGCCACGGAGACGGATTGGGTGGCGACGGCATGTTCGCCTACGGGCTGAATCCGATTCCCTCCAACTTCATCGACCCCGGCGTGCTGCCGAACTTCCAGGAGTCGTTCTTCTTCTGGCGGGTGGCCAAAGGCGGACCGGGGTTGCCGGAGGAAGGCGGTCCGTGGGACACCGCGATGCCGGCTTGGGAGAGCTTCTTGACCGAGGACGAGATCTGGGACGTGGTCGGGTTTCTGTTCGAGTTCACCGGCTATCAGCCGCGCGCGCTCGCCGAGCACGGTGCCGGCGGGGAGGCGACGAAGTGACCGGCCGCATCGTGAACAGGGCGGCAAGCATGGTGATTACAGCGGTCCTCAGCGGCGGGTCGCTGGGCGCCCAGGCCCCGCAAGACCTTGGTAGCGAAGCCCAGCGCGCGGAGGGCCAGGTGCTGTACGCCAAGTACTGTTCGCAGTGCCACGGCGACACCGGCGCCGGCGACGGGCCGGCCGCCGACCGGGTGAAGCCCGAGCCGCGCGATTTCACCTCGGGCAAGTACAAGTTCCGGAGCACTCCCAGCGGCAAGCTGCCTACCGACGCCGACCTCACCAAGGTGATTCGGGTCGGCCTGCCCTACACCTCGATGCCGGGGTGGAAGAACTTCACCGACCAGCAGGTCAAGAACCTGATCTACTACCTGAAGTCGTTCTCCGCCGACTTCCAGAACCCGGAGATGTACGGCGAGCCGATCGCGATCGGCGAGCCGTTGGCGACGACCGACGAGTCGCTCGAGCGGGGCGCCCAACTCTACGAAGAGCAGGGCTGCGCCGCTTGCCACGGGCTTGTGGGTCGTGGCGACGGCAACTCGGCGCCGACCCTCACCGATGACTGGGGTCATCACATCCGGGTCGCAGATCTGTCCCAGCGCTGGACCTGGCGCGGCGGCGCGGGCAAGGCCGACATATTCCGCACCTTCAGCACCGGCCTCAACGGCACGCCAATGCCGTCCTACGCCCAGGTTCTCGAGCCCGAGGATCGCTGGCATCTGGTGAACTACATCCACTCCCTGGGCGACAGCGATCAGCCGGGCTACGACACCCTGGCGCTCGTGCCCTTTCTGGAGGACGAGCTCGACTTGTCACGGGGGGCGGAGCTGTTTGCGAACGCGCCGCTCGCTCGCTTCCCGCTGATCGGCCAGATCACCGAGCCCGGTCGCGATTTCTACCCGTCCACCACTTCGATCGAGCTCCAGGCGGTCTACAACCGTAAGGAGATCGCGTTCCTGGTGCGCTGGCACGACATGCGTGCGGATTCCGCGGGCCGCAACTCACCCACGGAGCCGGTGCCGCCTTGGGACCAGGATCAGCCGGCAAGCGGCGGTGGCGGTGGCGACGACTTCTTCGGCGACGCCGCGGCGAGCGATGACAGCTTCTTTGGCGCCGCAGAGTCCTCCGGCGCGGCCGAGTCGCCGGCTGGGGACGATTTCTTTGGCGAGGACGACGCCGCAGACAGTGGCGGGGCCGGCGCCGGGGAGTGGTCCGACGCGATTGCACTCCAATTCCCGGCGGCGCAACCGACCGGCAACCGCAAGCCGTACTTCCTGTTCGGCGACTCCACCTCGGCGGTCGATCTGTGGTTTGTCGATTTGGCGCGCTCCCGAGTCGAGCAGTTCCAAGGTCGCGGCAGCGCCAGCCTCGAACCGGTCGAGGCCGACGACTTCGAGACTGTCGCCAGCTACGATCAGGGCGAGTGGACCGTGATCATGAAGCGCGGCCTGCGGGCGGCGTCCGGGATCAGCGTCGGCGAAGCCCAGTACGTGCCGATCGCGTTCTCGGTATGGGACGGATTCAACCGCGAGCGCGGCAACAAGCGCGCGGTGTCGAGCTGGTTCTATTTCTACACCGAGCCGGTCGAGTCGATCTCGCCGATCGGACCGATGACGCGGGCGGCGCTGATCACTCTGGTGATCGAGCTTCTGCTCATCTACTTCGTGCGCCAGCGCCAGCGCCAGCGAACCGGCCATGCGGCCCAAGGCGCCAGCGCCAGCCTTGCCGGTGACAGTGTCACGACCTGAAAGTCACAACTGAAAAGTCACTACCTGAGAACGACCGCGACGACGCATGCCATAGAACGGGAGTTTCCGATGTACAAGACCATCTACGTGCCGGTCGATAATTCCGATTTTTCGAACCAAGCGGTGACCAACGCGCTGGCCCTCGGCAAGGCGTTTGATTCCAAACTGGTCGGCTGTCACGTCTACGCCGCGAGCATGCACGACTATCGGTTCAAGCAGATGGAGTACACCCTGCCCGCGGAGTACCTCGAGGAGACCGAGCTCGAGCGCCAGCGCCGGATCCACGACAGCCTGATCACCATGGGGCTCGAGTTGATCTCCGACAGCTACCTCGACCCGATGCGCAGGGCGTGCGAGCAGCAGGGCGTGGACTTCGAGTCCAAGATGATGGACGGCAAGCATCATGTCGAGATCCTGCGCGACATCCGCGAATCGGGCTACGACCTGACGGTGCTTGGGGTGATGGGAATCGGGCGGGTGCGTGACAGCCAGATCGGCTCGGTGTGCGAGCGGGTGGCGCGCAGCTCCGACCGCGACGTTTGGGTGGTCAAGCGGATTGCCAAAGCCAACGGCAACGGGCCGACTGCTGAGCGCGACACGATCTTGGTCGGGATCGACGGCAGTCCGCAGTCATTTGGCGCACTGCTCACCGCTTTCGAGCTCGCCGAGCGCTTTGGCAAGCAGGTCGAAGTGATCTCGGTCTACGACCCCTACCTGCACTACTCGGTGTTCAAGGGCGTGGTCGAGGTGCTCACCGAGAAGGCGGCCAAGGTCTTCCGCTTCGAGGAGCAGAACCAGCTCCACGAAGAGATCATCGACACCGGTCTCGCCCAGATCTACCAATCGCACCTCGAGGTTGCCGAGAAGATTGCGCAAGCCCGTGGCATCGCGCTCAAGAAGACCCTGCTCGACGGCAAGGCGTTCCAAAAGATCCTCGACCACGTTCGCAAGACCGACCCGTGGCTGCTGGTGGTCGGCAGAATCGGCGTCCACAGCGCGAAGGACGAGCGCGGTCTCGGCTCGAACGCCGAGAACCTGCTGCGCGGCTCGGCATGCGACATCCTGCTCACCACTCGCCTCGAGGTTCCCGAGCTCGATTTGAAGGCCGAAGAAAGCGTTCGCTGGACAGTCGAAGCCGAGGAGCGATTCAAGCGCGTTCCAGAAATGGTCAAGGGCATCGCCCGTACTGCGATCTACCGATTGGCGATCGAGCAGGGCCACAGCGTCATCTCGAGCTCGGTGCTCGACGACGCGATCGACCGCTACATGCCGAAGTACACCGCTCGCGAGACCGAACAGCTGGCGGAGTCGTTGGCGCTCCAGGTGGCGCGGGCGCGACCGACCTTCCTGTGCAGGAAGTGCGGAGTCACCTCGCTCCAGCCCGACCCGGTGAAGTGCTCGGTGTGCGGCGGCGCCACGTTCGAGCGGATCACCGAGGAGATGCTCGACAAGATCGCCGAGATGGAAGGCGGGCTCGAGGTCGAGACTACCTACGACGGCCGCAAGCTCAAGTGGACCCAGGACGCCAAGCGCGGTCTCAAGACCATCTCGGACCTCTACCAACGGCGTCGGGCCAAGGCGCGGGTCGAGAAGAAGGCGCGGATCAGCAAGCTGCCGACCGTGACCTTCGAGTTCACGCGACAGGTGATCGAAGAAGAGACCGGGATCCCGCTCGAGTTGCCGCCGCTCGAGCTCGTCGGCGGTGCGGGTAGTGCAGACAACGGCGGCGAGACTTTGGCTGCTGCCGAGCGCAAGCTAGTGGCGCGCGACAGCGCCAACAACCCGCTGCTGTCGACGTTTGCGTGGAATGTTCCGGCGCTCGAACGGCTGTTCCGGGTGCCCGCCGGCTTCATGCGCGATCGCACCCAGGAGCGAGTCGAGCTCTTGGCGACCGAGCAGCGGGCCCAGGAGATCGACCTCCCGCTCGTCGAGGACGGCGTCGCCCTCGGGGTTCAGGCGATGGAAGAGCTGATCGCCGCCTATGGCATCGACAAAGGCACCGGCAACAAGACCGACGGCAAGCCTGCGACCCCGGTCGCGGCGGCCGCGACGAAGCCGGTCGCACCAGCAGCGCCAGAGCCAACGGCGACCGCCCACGCGTCCAAGTGTCCGTTCTCGGCGCTCTCCAATGGCCAGGCTACCGAGCCCCTCAAGAAGGCGGCCGAGCTCTACTTGAACGAGGTCGGACTGATGTCGGCGTTGGCCAAGAAGCGAGATCCGAAGTCCACCGAGAACTGAGCGAGGGCCGCCGTAGTGCGATCTTCTCTTGCCGGCTTTGGCGATCCGCCCTCCTTGCGAGCTACGCGGTGAGACGAGAGCGCGAGGAGGGCATGATCACCATCACCATTTCCCGCAGGTTCCAGATCGTGATCCCAAAGGCGATACGGGAGATGCTCAAGCTTCGTCCCGGGCAGAAGATCCAGGCCATTCCCTACGACGACCGCATCGAGCTGATCCCGGTGCGACGCATGAAGGAGATGCGTGGGTTCTTGCGCGGCGTCGAAACTTCGGTCGAGCGCGAGTCGGACCGCGTATGAATCTCGGCGATGTTTCGCCGTCGCTTGAGATCGATGAGCCGTCGACCTTGGTGTTTCTCGACTGCTCGTCTTGACCTCGTACCGTTTTTGCCGGTCGGACGACGTTCCGCTTCTGGTCGACGCCTACAACTGCTGTTCGCGGTCCGAAGCCTCGGCGGCGGAGCTGACAGTCGCGGACTTCAAGATCCTGATCCGCGAGCTCGACCTGTGGACCAGCAGCTGCATGGTCGCGCATACCGGTGCGTCGCCGATCGCCGTGCTGCTTGCCGCCAAGCGCCCCGAGGAGAACTGGATCTACGCGGTCGCGGTGGACCCTGAGCACCGGCGGCAGGGTCACGGTCGGCACCTGATGACCTCAATCGGACAGAAGATGGCGATCCTGGGACCGCCGCGCTTGCTGGCGGAGGCGGTCGAGGGGTCGGCCGGCGCCGGCCTCCTGGAGGCGTGCGGGTACCGCGCGGAGAATCGGTTCACCGACTTCCTGGCCCCACCTTGGCCGGAGGCCCCTCAGCCGCCGCCGATCTTGGTGGAGATCACCGTCGAGGACGCGCTCGCTCACGGCCTGTTCGACCTCGGCCGCCCGCGAAGCTGGTGCCGGTCGATCGCGACGCTGCGGGCATGCGGCAGCGAGATTCGTGGGCTGGCGGTGGTCTCAGAGAGCCGGATCGAGGCCGCCGCGCTGTACCGCGACGAGCCGGCTGGCGGCCGCCAGGTTCTCGGCCTCGGTTCGGCGACCGGCTCGGCTTCCCAGCCTTTGCTTGGCCTCCTCCTGGTCCAGCTGCGGCGTGACGTTCGCGGGCCGGTGGTGGTGCCGCGGGTCGCCGCCGACGAGGCTCCGGACGAGCTGATGGATCGGTGTGGCTTCCAGGCCGCCACGACCTGGGTCGGCTATGCTGCGCGGGCCGTGTCCGGTTGATCAAGCTCAGTTGGCAGGCACCTCTCAAGGCGCGAAGATGAAGTCCTACCACGACCTTGCGGGTGACGGCGGCTCGAACATCGGGGCACAGGTCGACGCTCGATTGGAGCGCGTCGCCCGCAACCTCGAGGGTGTCGGCACGGTGCTCGCGATCGGTTCGGGCAAGGGCGGGGTCGGCAAGAGCACGGTGACCGCGCTGGTCGCGTCGGCGCTGTCGCGTCGCGGCTTGCGGGTCGCGATTCTCGACGCCGACCTCAACGGGCCGTCCCAGGGCGTCCTCAACGGTTTGGGTTCCGCACCGCTGTTGCCGGTCGAAGGCGGCCTGCTGCCGCCGCGCGGTGCCGAGGGTTTTGGCGTGGTGTCGTTGGGCTCGTTGCTGGGCGACCGCGAGGCTTTGGAGTTCGCCAGCGTGGCCGAGGGCGAGAGCCACGTATGGCGCGCCACCCGTGAGCTGAGTCTCCTCCGCGACCTGCTCGCGACCGTGCTCTGGGGTGAGCTCGACGTCCTGCTGGTCGACCTGCCTCCGGGCGCCGAACGCACCTTCCAGTACGCCGAGGTGCTCGGACCGCGAACCGCTTTCGTGCTGGTCAGCGCACCTTCTGATCTGGC
>JAQBHE010000400.1:0-5043 GCA_032128015.1 Holophagae bacterium | reverse complement strand
CGCCGGGCGCGATTGGCCAGGCGTTCGCGCGTTGCAAGAAGGAGAAACGGGCGGCGTTCATCCCCTACATCGCGGCCGGCGACCCCAGTCTGGCGCGCACCGAGGACCTGCTCGGGGCGCTGGTGGCCGGCGGCGCCGACATCGTCGAGCTCGGCGTGCCGTTCTCCGACCCGATCGCCGACGGCCCGGTGAACCAGCGCGCGGCCTACCGCGCGCTGCGCTCCGGGACTCGGATGTCGGGGATCCTCGACTTGGTGGCGCGCCATCGCGAGCGCCTCGGGGTGCCGATCGTGCTGTTCAGCTACTTCAACCCGATCCACGCGCGAGGGATCGCGACCTTCGCCGAGCAGGCGGCGGCGAGCGGTGTCGACGGTGTCTTGTGCGTCGATCTGCCGCCTGAGGAGGGCGAGCGAGAGTTGGCGCCGGCGCTCGCCGAGCACGGCGTCGATCCGGTGTTCCTGCTGTCGCCGACCAGCACCAAAGAGCGGGTCCGCAGGGTCGACCGGATCTCAAGAGGATTCGTCTACTACGTCTCGCGCACCGGGGTCACCGGCGAGCGCTCCGCTCTTCCCGACGATCTCTTGGGTGAGGTGCGGCGGCTCCGCCGGCGTCTGTCCCTGCCGCTCGCGGTGGGCTTCGGGATCTCGACCCCGGAGCAGGCGGCGTCTTTGGCCGGGGTCGCCGACGGCGTGGTGGTGGGCAGCGCGCTGGTGCGCTTGATCGAGGAGCACGGCGACGATCCGGACCTGCCGAAACTGCTCGAGCGTCGGGCCGCCGAGCTCGCCGCGGCGCTGCGGCAGCGCCGCGGCTAGGCTGCGGGGGTTTCCTCTGAACGTAGCGGCCGAGCTTGGGCGGCCGACGAACGAGCGAGAAACGCTGGCGATCCCGTCGCGCCCGAACGAGAAGACACACCCAGCACCCGCACGACGTCACGGCCTATTCGCAGCAATTGGGTACGCCCCAACAACTCCGCGTTCGGCCGCCCAAAGTAGTCCACGCGCCCGAAATCGGGCGCTACCCGGAAGGGACTCGGCGCTGCCGGTCCGATCCGCCGACGGCCGGCGAACAGTCGCGGGGCTGCCTCGAGCTCTCGGCCAGCTTCCTAGTTGAGAGACTCGCTGGACCCGGAAGGCGCTGGCGCGATCGGCTCGATCGGCTCGATCGGCTCGATCTGAGAGCGCTGGGCCGTAGCCAGGTCCTCGGCTTGACGGCGGAGCTCGGCCGCGTCCTGGGTCCGGCCCAGGCGCTGTTGCAGGCGAGCGCGCTGTTCGAGACAATCGAGCTCACCTCGCGCCAGTTGGTGACGTTCGAAGGCGAGCTGCGCTGAGAGCGCCGGCTCGAGAGCCTCGCCGGCACGGTCGAGAGCCCCCAGGGCGCGTGACTGCTCGAGCTCGGCGCTCGCCGCCGCCACCGCGGCGCCGCGCGACCGCGCTTCGTCGAGCGCGCGGGTGGCGAGCTCCAGCTGGGTTGCCGGTCGGCCCGCGGCGCCCGTGGCCCGGGCCTCGGCCAACAGCAGCTGGAGGTCGGGCGTGGCGTCGACGCTGGGTCGTTCTTCGAGTACTTCGAGAGCCCGCGCCGGATCTCCGCTCAGAGTCAGGGCCTCGACCCACCACGCCAGGTAGTCGGTACGGTCTGGGAAGAGCAGCGCCAGCGCCGCCATGGACTCGGCTTCGCGGCGGAAGTCGCCACGAACATGCGCGGCATGGGCGCCGACCTCAATCTGAATCTCGCGCGACTGGGCGGCCGCCAGTTCGACTGCGAGCTTGGCCTGGGCACCGGCGAGAGGGCCGACGGTGGCGACGTCGAGGGTGCGCGCGAGCAGGGCGCGGGCGAGGGCGTGGTCGGGCTCCAAGGCTACGACCTGCTCGAAGACTTGACGCGCGCGATGAAAGGCCAGGCTGCGCAAGTCGTCTCGAGCGACGCGGAGCAGCCGGTCCCCTTCGACCTGATCGGCGTTGCCTCGAGGACTCGCGGGCGCCAAGTCGAGGTCGTTGTGGATGCGCTCGTTGACCATCGCCACGAGCGACCCGAGCTGATCCCGGCGACCGTTGACCACGAAGCGCAGCGGCGGGCCGTCGGTGTGCAAGCGTAGGTGGAGGCGGATGGGATCCTGGTCGAGGTGCGCGAGGTAAGAGCCCTCGAGAACGAAGCTGGCGCCCAGCCGGCCGCGCACCTGGGTCACCGTGTCGCGGTCGAAATCGGAGTCGCCGACCAGACCGAGCCGGGTCGCGACACGGTCGACATCACCGGCGGGGATCGGGTTGATCTTGCTGGTCTGCGCGACTTCCATGTTGATCATCTCGGGAAGTGCGGTCGACAGCCACTCGACCATCGGCTCTCCCGACAGGTTCTGAAAGTCGAACGATGCCAGGGTCGGCGGTCGATCGAGAGTCGCCGCCGTGAGCGCCGGGCCAACGCCGGCGCGATCCTCGATGATCGAGGCGACGCGCAATCCGCCAGCGAGGACCAGCAGCAGCGTGGCGGCGGCGCCGAGCAAGAAGCCGAGCCGCAGGCGGCGCCGGCGACGGGTCGGCGGGGCGATCTCGCGCCGGCCGGCGAGCGCGTCGACCAGATCGGAAAGGTCGGCGAAGCGGTCGCCGGGCTGGCGCTCGAGGCAGCGCAAGATCGCGTGCTCCCAGCGTGGCTCGAGGTCGGGAAGCAACTCGCGCGGTGACGGCGCACGCTCGGTCAGGCGCTTGACCGCGGTCGACAGCTCGGTGTCGCCGCGAAACGGACGCCGGCAGGTCAACATCTCGTAGAGGACGATGCCGAGGGCGTACTGGTCGACCGCCGGGGTCAGGACGTCGCCGACGATCTGCTCGGGGGCCATGTAGTTCGGGGTGCCGACGACGGTGCCGCTCAAGGTCAGCGGCGCCGGGTCGTCGGGGTCGGCGGCTTGGGCACGGCCGAAGTCGGTTACCACCGCTCGTCGGCGCTCGCCCTCCTCGGCGAGCACCACATTGGCGCTCTTGAAATCGCGGTGGAGGACTCCAGCGCGATGGGCGGCGGTGAGTCCAGCGACCATGTCCGCGATCAGAGGCAGCGCCTCGGCGGTGGTCATCCTGCCGTGCTTGCGCAGCCGCTCGGCGAGGCTGTCGCCGATCAGCAGCTCCATGGTCAGGAACAGGGTCGAGTGCGCCGGCACCCCGGGCTTGGCTTCGACCTCGAGCTTGAAGACGTCGAAGATCCGGCAGACGTTGGGGTGGGTCACCTGGCGAGCGAGGGCGATCTCGCGCCGAAACCGTTCGGCCGTCGCTTCGTTCTGTGCCAGCTCCGGGCGGACCACCTTGAGCGCCACCGGGCAGCGCAGCTCGGTGTCGCTGGCTTCGTAGACCTCCCCGGCGCCGCCGCGAGCGATCAGCCGCAGGATCCGGAATCGGTCGAGCACCAGAGCGCCAGGAGCGAACAACCCGGGCTGGTGAAACGCGACGCGCGCGGCATCATCTTGCCGGCGGCGCTGGTCGTCCCCCGCCGCTTGCGGCGCCGACGCTTGCGGCGCCCTTGCCGTCGGTGGCTCTGGCTCGTTCATGGAGGTCCTTCGGCCGCTCCGCCGCGAGCCGCGGAGGCCGCCAGTGGCCGAGACGGGATCAGAAGAACAGAATACCAGCCGCCATGAACACTCGGGACGCTCGCTCTCGCGCAGTTGCGGCCATGCTGGTCACCGCGGTCCTGTTTTCGACCGGCGGTGCCGCGGTCAAGGCCACCCAGCTCACCGCCTGGCAGATTGCCGGAGGTCGCTCGGCGGTCGCCGCGCTGTGTCTCCTCCTGCTGCTGCCCGGTGCTCGCCGCGGCTGGCGGACCGAGACCTGGCTGATCGGCGCCGCGTACGCAGCCACTCTGGTGCTGTTCGTCCATGCCAACAAGCTGACCACCGCCGCGAGCACGATCTTCCTGCAGGCGACGGCGCCGCTCTATCTGGTGCTGTTGGCGCCGCTGCTGCTCGCCGAGCCGGTAAGGCGCAGCCAGGCGTTGACCGCCCCGCTGCTTGCTCTGGGGCTTGGGCTATGCATCTGGGGATCGGGTCCGCCGAGTCTGACCGCCCCCGAGCCGCTGCGCGGCGATCTGCTCGCGGTGGCGAGCGGGGTGTGTTACGCGCTGGTGATCGTCGGGCTGCGCCGGCTCGGGCGTCGCGAGCGCTTGCCGGGGTCCGAGCCGGGCGCTGCAGCGGTGCTTTGCGGCAACCTCCTGGCCGCGGTCGCCTGCCTTCCCGGCGCGCTGCCGGTCACCACCGCGGGCCCGCTAGATCTTGGGATCGTGGTGTTTCTGGGCGCCTTTCAGATCGCGCTCGCCTACTTCTTGATGGTCCGCGCCTTGGAGCGGTTGAGCGCGCTGGAAGGGTCGCTGTTGTTGCTGCTCGAGCCGGTGCTGTCGCCGGTGTGGGCCGCGATCGTCCACCGCGAAGTGCCGACCGTCTGGGGCTGGATCGGCGGCGCTCTGATCCTCTCCGCGACCCTGGTCCAGGCGCTCACGACGCTGCAGGTGCGGCGGCCGCCCCGGTAGCTCGCGGCTCGAATCGGCCGTGGTTCGCGGCGATCTCACAGCGGTTCAACCGCTATCTCACTGGCGGGCCAGTAGTTGCCGGGACGGTCGTCGGTTGCATCCCGGGCGAGGTCCTCGCGGGGTTGCCGACAAGTGGCAAACCCCTTATTGTTGGCTCGGCCACGGACCTGAACGAGAGCGACAGGAGTCAGCATCGGCGCGGCCTTATTCGGCCCTTTATCTCCGCTTCTTGATGCCTCTTGATGCTTCGTGATGCTGGCGGCTGGAAACTAGCAACGCGGAACAACACTCAGTTTGACCGCGCCCGCGCTCGACTCCCACGCTAGACTTCTTCAACAGCGCTTCACCCCACAGTTCTAAGGAGGATGCATTCCATGTCTCGACTTCGTCTCCGGGCGGCCCTGTGCTGCCTCGGCCTCTTGACCCTGGTTGCCAGCGGCGCGTTCGCGCAGCCAGTCACCACGGGCACCCTCATCGGCACCGTCACCGCGACCGCCGATCGGACCCCGTTGCCCGGCGTCACGATCCAGGCGGTGCACGTGC
>JAQBHE010000399.1:0-3011 GCA_032128015.1 Holophagae bacterium | reverse complement strand
CCCCGGGCGGCGCCGCGCTCGACTACATTCGTGGCAACCTCTTCCTCCGCGACGACCTGCGCCCGCTCCCACATGCGATTCCCGGACCCGACAACGATCTCAACGAGAAGATCGACGCCTACATCGAGCGCGCCATCGGCGACGAACGGGCGACGATCTACGCGTTCGGAGAGCGTTGGGGTCCGGAGCCGCAGATCAAGGACAAGTACTTCGGTTTCCTGCCCGGGAACGGCATCCACGACATCCACATGAATCAAGGGAACGTCGGCCAGTTCGTCGGCGACGACGGGGTGTGGCAGGACGGCGGTCTCATCCTGCACTACCCGGCGATCCTCGACGAGAACGGACTGGAGGTGTGGCCTGAGCAGTGGACCGCGTTGTTCCTGGCCTTCCAGTCCCAGTCGTTCCACACCGACGACGTGACCGGACACAGCCTCGGCGGCGTCCCACCGGTCGGCGGTCCCACGCCGCTCCCGGGCGATCGCGATGGTCAGGTCCGCATCGCCGCGGCTCTTGTCAATCCTCCGGGGGACGATACCGGCCAGGAGATCGTCACCCTGATCAACGCCTCGCCGATCGCCATCGACCTCACCGGTTGGTCGCTCGCCGACCGCAACAAGAACAAGACTCCGGTGCCGCCAGGAGAGCTCGCCGCCGGGCGCACCCTGCTCATTGCGCTCCCCGTCCAGGGTGCCCAGCTGAGCAACAAGGGCGGGATCATCTCCCTGCTCGATGCCGGGGGCATCAAGATCGATGGTGTCTCGTACACCAGCGTACAGGCGCGAAGGCAAGGTTGGACGGTGGTGTTCTAGCGAGGTTGCGACGTCGAACTCCGCCTTCGGCTCCGTCGACGTCCTGCACCTCGCGGCGGTCGTTGCGGCGTCGGCCTGCGGCCGCCGACGCAAGGAAGCTAGCGAGGTTGCGGACGCCCGCCTCCACCTTCGGCTCCGTCGGCGTCCTCCACCTCACGGCGGTCGTTGCGGCGGCCGCCTTCGGCCGCCGACGCAAGGATCTAGCTCCCGGGCCAGCGTAAGACAGCTCTGGTAGAAACGAGGCGTCGAGCACGCGACGGAAAGCCCTTTCTGGGGGTAGCGGCCGAGCTTGGGCGGCCGACTGCGAGAGCACTGCCTCTCACGACGCACCTTCGGCACCGCCGTGAAGTGCCCCGTGGCTACGCCTGCCTTTGTCTTGCCTACCCCGTCAATGCTTGAAATGACGCCGACCCGACATCACCATCGCGATTCCATGCTCATCGGCGGCGGCGATCAGCTCCGAGTCGCGACGGCTGCCTCCCGGCTGAATCACCGCCGCCACCCCCGCCTTGGCCAGCACGTCGAGTCCGTCGCGAAACGGAAAGAAGGCGTCTGACGCCGCCACCGATCCAGCGAGCGGAAGCTGTGCCTTCTCGATCGCCAGCCGGCACGAATCGACCCGGCTCATCTGGCCGGCGCCGATGCCCAGCGTTTGACGAGCGTTGCCGATGACGATCGCG
The DNA here is from genome assembly GCA_032128015.1 of Holophagae bacterium. Taxonomy (GTDB): domain Bacteria; phylum Acidobacteriota; class Thermoanaerobaculia; order Multivoradales; family Multivoraceae; genus JAQBHE01. The sequence continues at coordinate 1,519 of JAQBHE010000399.1, read as the reverse complement.
TTGGACTTGACGTGGCGCGCCACCCGCCATTGAAACGCCAACGCTCGGAGCTGAGCGGGCGTCGGCTTCACCCGAGTCGGGCATTCCCAGTCTGACTCGCTCTCGGGCTCGCTGTCCGGGGCCTGGGCGAGGTAACCGCCGTCGATCGCCCGCAGCTCCACGGCCCCAGACTCGGGCTCGAACCCGGGACAGACCAGCACCCGCAGACCCTTCTTCTTGGACAGCCTGGCGAGGGCTTCCGGCGTGAGCTCCGGCGCCACCACCACCTCGACAAACAGCTCAGCCATCGCCTCGGCGAGGGCCTCGTCGAACGGCCGGTTGACCGCCACGATCGACCCGAACGCAGACACCGGATCGCATTCGAGAGCGCGCGGGTAGGCCGCGCTGAGAGTGTCGCCGCTGCCGACACCGCAAGGGTTGTTGTGCTTGACGATGACCACTGTCGGCTCGTCGAACAGCGCCACCAGCCGCCGCGCGGCGTCGGCGTCGAGGAGGTTGTTCCACGACAGGTCCTTACCCTGCAGCTGGCGCATGCCACCGAGCACTCCACGGCCGCCGATCGTGCGATAGACCGCCGCAGCTTGGTGGGGGTTCTCCCCGTAACGCGGCTCGATCTCGCGCACCAGGTCGAGGTGCAGGCGCTTGGGGCAGCGCCTCGCCGGCCCCCTCCTGGTGCTCGAGCCAGCTGGCGATCGCGGTGTCGTAGCCCTGGGTGTGGCGAAACGCCTTGAGCGCGAGCCGCCGACGCATGCCATCGGGCACCACCCCACCCGACTCCTCGAGCGAGGCGATCACCTGCGGGTAGTCCTCGGGGTCGACGATCACCACCACTCCGCGATGGTTCTTGGCCGCCGAGCGCAGCATCGCAGGTCCGCCGATGTCGATCATCTCGACGATCTCTTCGAAGGTCGCGCCCTCGCGGTCGACGGTCTGTTGGAACGGGTAGAGGTTGACGGCCACCAGGTCAATCGGCTCGATCCCGTGCTCCTCGAGCTCAGCGAGGTGAGAGGCACGTCCGCGGTCGGCGAGGATGCCGCCGTGGATCCGCGGATGCAGGGTCTTGACCCGGCCATCGAGGATCTCCGGAGTGCCAGTGACCTCGGCCACCGGGATCACGGTTACCCCGGCGTCCTCGAGATGGCGCCGGGTGCCGCCGGTCGACAGGATCTCGATCCCCAGCCGGGCGAGACCACGCGCGAACTCGACCACGCCCTGTTTGTCGCTGACCGAGATCAGGGCACGGCGGGCGGGCAGCATCGCTGGCGTTCTTCGAGGGAGACGGGAGAGTCTGTGGGCAAGGTGCCGAAGCGAGCGCGCAGCTTACTACGGCGGTCGCGAGCAACGCCGCAGCGGTGGGGGAACGCCTACCGAAGGAGATCGGAGCCTGCTAGAAGGAAACTGCGTCGCACTTCGAAGGCCTCCGGATCCGCCGAGGGTTGCCTCTGGGGGTAGATGGGATGAGAAGGCCAACCTCCTAACGCAGTCGCCAAGAATGGTGCTGCAGGAAACGACGAGCTTG
>JAQBHE010000398.1:0-3380 GCA_032128015.1 Holophagae bacterium | reverse complement strand
GCGGTACTTGCCGGTCTCGACCACGCCCGCGACTTCGAGCTCGCGACCGCCAGCACTGCGGGCGTAGCGCAACCGCTTGCCGATCCAGTCGCCCGCTGGCCACAGGCGCTCGGCGAGCGCTCGGTTCACCGTCACCGGCGTGGTGCGCGGCGACGTCTCAGACGCACTTGGCGTGTCCGGTCCAGAAGCGGCGCCGACGACCACCGGTCCGACCCCAGCGAGCAGCTTCGTGCCCATGGTCTCGAAGTAGCCAGGGCCGACCTGCGCCCGCCAGGCCGAGATGCCGGGGTCCGTGTCGGCGTACTCGCGGTCGGCGGAGAACAGCACGCTCGAGTTGCTGCGGTCGCCAAGCGGCACCGAGGTGGTCACCGCCGCTTGCTCGACCTTGGGCAGCGCCGCGACCCGCTCGACCAGGCTCCGGTAGAAATCCTCGGGTCGTAGGTTCGGATCGCCGGCGAGGCTGGTGTCGAAGGTGGCGACCAGGCGCCCGGAGGTCACGAATCCCGCCGAGACGTGGCGAATCCCGACCAGGCTGCGTTGAAACAGGCCGGCCAGGACCAGCGACACAAACGCCAGGCTGACGAGGGCCACGACAACGAAATCGAGGCCTCGTCCGGCTCCGGCGCTTGGCGCGGAAGAGCGCGGCGCGCCGAACGCCGCCGGTGCCCCTCGCGCGGCGCGTAGGGCCGGCAGCAGCGCGAACACCATCGTGCACCCGACCGCGCCCAGGGTCGAGAGCGCGACCACCAGCAGGTCTGGCCGCGGATCGATCGCAAAGCGATACGGCAGGTCCGGGAGCTGGCTGAGCAGCAGGCGCGGCGAGAGGAACGCCAACGCGATGCCGAGTACCGAAGCACCGGCGGCAATCCACACGCCCTCGGCGAGGATCAGCCGCACCAGGCGCCCGCGACCGGCGCCGAGAGCGGAGCGGATTCCGAGCTCTCGGTGCCGCGAGGCGGCGCGAGCGAGCAGCAGTGCCGCTAGGTTCGCGGCGGCGACCAGCAACACCAGCAGCGATGCGCCGACCGCGGTCCAGGTGATGATCGCGATCATGTCACCAGCGTGCGGCGTGGCATCACCCATCCGGTTGTCGTAGGCGACAAAGCGGGTGTTGCGGTTGGTCTCGGGGAAATCAGCAGCCAAACGCTCGGCGACGGTATCGAGTGTTGTCTGGGCGCGCGGCAGGGCGACGCCGCGTCGGAGGCGCGCGAACACCAGCCACCTGTTTCGGTCGCGTTCCGCTTCCCAGTCGCCCCAGCCCTGGGCGCGCCCCCACGGCCGCACCGGCACCCAGAGGTCCATCGCGAGCCCGTACTTGGTTCCCTGAAACGACCGTGGCGCCACGGCCGCGACGGTCGCCGGCAGATCGTTGATCCGCACCAGGCGACCGACGATTCCGGGGTCGCCGCCGAATGCGCGCTGCCACAGCGCGTGGCTCAAGACCACCTGGAGCGCGCTCCCCGGCGCCTCGGCGTTCTCACTCGAGAAGAAGCGACCGCGCGCGGGTGCGATCCCCAGAGTCTCGAAGTAGCTGGCAGAGACCAACTCGCCGGTCGTCACTTGGGTGGCTTCGCCGACACCCACCGCGAAGGTCTCGAGCACGTGCAGGGCGACCCCCTCGAAGGCCTGGGACGCCTGCTCGCGGACGCTCGCGAAGTCGGCGTACGAGAACTCGTGGATGCCGTGCTCACCGGATGCGGCCAGGCGGGCGATGCGCTCCGGATGCGCCACCGGCAGCTCGCGCCAGAACATCGCGTTGATCGCCGACAGGATGGTGGCGTTGGCGCTGACTCCGAGGCCGAGCGAAAGAACGCCGAGGGCGAGAACCGCGGGGCTGCGGCGCAGCCCGCGAGCGGCAACGCGAAGGTCCTGGAACAGTCGCTCGAGCACGGGATTCTCCTTTCGAGGCGGCTTGATGCGCGCACCTGGTAGCGGCTCCGGCGCGACCTGATGTCGCCAGGCGAGCCACAGGCTGCGCGGCAGATCGAGCAGGGTTGCGAGCAGCGCTCGGGTCACCGCGAGGCGACCGCTCTCCCGCGCCGCGGCGATCTGCTGCGACCAGCACGCGAGCAGATCCTCTCCCAGCCGGCGGCGAAACGCTGGGGGATAAAGCCACAGCAGCAAGCGCGCGACTCGCCGCGCGCCGGTCAAGTCCGACCCCGCGAGGGCTCGAGACGCCGGTCGCCGAGCGCGACCAGCCGGCGCAATCGATCGAGCTCGATTGCCAGGACCCGCTCACCGGCCCGGCTCAACTGGTAGCTCCTCCGCGGCGGCCCGCCCGACTGCTTGTCGGAGACGGAGCACTCGACGATCCACGCCCAGTCGAGCAGCCGCTGGAGCGCGGCATAGAGGCTGCCGGGAGCGATCCGCAGTCGGCCCTCGCTCTGCTCAGCGAGGTCCTCGATCAGGCCATAGCCATGCCGCGCGCCCCGGCGAAGCGCGAGCAAGACGTGAAGGTCGACTGGCTTGAGTCCGGCGTTGTGTGTTTTGCTCATGGTGGCGTGTCGAGCCTCGTGTCTATACGCGTTTCTTGAATAGTTGTTTCGCGCTCGGGCGCGAGTACCATTCCGTCCGCCAACCGCGTTCCCGGCCAAGTGCCCGGCACGGGTTCGCCCGCCGCCGAGCACGGGCTCGTCGCCCGGCTCGAGTACTCGGACAGGCTCCTAGGAGGTCCTCGAAGTGATGAAGCGATTCGGCTGGGGTCTGCTCTGCGCGATCGGCGGCTACATGGTTGCCGCGGTGGTGGGCTATTTCTTGGTCGGTCAGCTCTCGTCGAACACCCACGATCGCAGCCTCGAGATGGCGATGACCGCGGCGTTCGTGTTCGGCCCTCTCGGCGCGATCGTGGCGTTCGTTGTCGGCTTCGTTCGTGGCGGCGGTACGCGTCGTGCGAATACGTAAAGACGAGGGAACTTGTTCCCTTTCTCTCTGGACTCTGATCCCTCTGATTTCTGATTCTCTGTCTGGCTCTGTCCGCGGGGGAGTCCAAAGGGGGCGGAGCCCCCTTTGGTTACGGGCTGTGCGTCGCAACGAGTCGGCGTTCCCGCGCGAGTTCGTGGCGAAATGAAGGCAACGCGTAGGCCGATCGTGCTACGCTGTTCTCAATGAAGTTCGTGAGCGTCCGCGACCTCCGCAACCGCTCCGCCTCGATCTGGAGAAGCCTTCAGGGCGAAGACCTGGTGCTGACTTCGAACGGCAAACCGGTCGGCGTTCTGATCGGCGTCGAGGAGGACGACCTCGAGGCGACGCTTTCGGCGCTCCGCCGCTCGCGTGCCGCAGTTGCCGTCAGCCGGATGCGAGCGCAGGCCCAGCGCAACGGGCTCGACGGGTTGTCGGGGCGCCAGATCCAAGGTGAGATCGCCTCGGCGCGTCGACGCCGG
>JAQBHE010000397.1:0-7796 GCA_032128015.1 Holophagae bacterium | reverse complement strand
GCAAGCTCGCGAGCTCTCGGGGGGTCCAGAGATAGAAGGCGCCTTCGCGCTTGTCGTCGGGATGTTCGGGGTCACTCGCGCTGTCGGCGTCCTCGGCGGAGTAGAAGCCGCCGCCGGGGCTCATGAGGTCACGCTCGACGTAGTCGAGCACTGCGCGCGCCGCTCTCGAGAACAGCTCGTCGGTCTCGATGCGCGCCGCCTCGAGGAAGGCGACGGCGAGCTGGGCCTGGTCGTACAGCATCTTCTCGAAGTGCGGCACCCGCCACTGGCGGTCGACCGAGTAGCGATGGAAACCGCCCCCGAGATGATCGTTGATGCCGCCCGCCCACAGCTGGCGCAGGGTCAGGAGCACCATGTCGCGGGCTTCGGCGTCCCCGGTCGCGACGGCGTACCGCAGCAGCATCGTGAAGACCGCGGGGCGCGGGAACTTGGGGGCCGATCCGAAGCCCCCTAGCTCGGGGTCGAAGACTCGTCCAAGATGCGCGACGGCGAGGCGGAGGCGGCGCGCCACCGACTCCCGGTCGAGACTGCCACTGGCCGGCGCTTGCCCTCGAGCATTCGCCGAAAGCGTCTCGACGATTCGTCCCGCCGATTCCTCCACCTGCGTTCGCTGGTTCTTCCAGGCGTCGCTGAGTTGGAGCAGGACGTCGCGGAATCCAGGCCGGCCCCAGCGCGAATCGGGAGGGAAGTAGGTGCCGGCATAGTATGGCTCGAGGGTGGGGGTCAGCCACGCCGATAGCGGCCAGCCTCCGGCTCCGGTCAACGTTTGAACGGCCGCCATGTACACCCGGTCGACGTCCGGCCGCTCCTCGCGGTCGACCTTGATGCAGACATAGCGCTCGTTCATGACCCGGGCGATCTGATCGTCGACGAACGACTCACGCTCCATGACGTGGCACCAGTGGCAGGTCGAGTAGCCGATCGACAGGAAGATCGGCAGGTCCTCGCGCCGCGCTCGCTCGAACGCCTCGTCGCCCCACGGGTACCAGTCCACGGGATTGTGGGCGTGCTGGAGCAGGTACGGGCTCTTCTCGAACTGAAGTCGATTTGGGGGGTGGTGGGACATCGGATCTCCGAACTCAGCGCCAGGTCAGCTCTATGCGGTCGACGATGACCCCGTTGACCACGTTGGGCGGCTGGTGCTCGGTGTGAGTGGGGCGCGCGACCACCAGTCGGAGTGGCGCGCCGGCCGTCCAGAGTAGCGGATCGGTCGTGCGCTCGCCGGTGACATCGTGATCGGCGGCGCCGTAGGTCCAAGAGGCGAGGCGGTGATCGCCGCACCATAGCTGGAGCTCGAGGTCGGAGTCCCAGTTGCGGATGAAGCGGCCCCGGACCTTCACCGCGACCGTGGCGCCACCAACGATCACGTTCGCTCGGAGCTCCTCGCCGGGGCGCAAGGCCCAGGCCTCGTCAAAGCGCAGCCGGGCGATCATCCACGGCTCGGGGTCGAGGTGACCTCCGGTCTTTTCCACCCACGGCGCCTCGGCTTCGATGACCCGGGTTGGCTGACCTCGGGCGAGCCAGGGCACCGCGGCAATCCCGATCAGCAGACCGGCGACTCCGAGGGTCGAGGTGGCGAAGGCGCTCGGCCGACCACGGCGGCGCCTGGGAAGGCGACGCCTGGGGAGGCGGCGCCAGGAAACGCGGTGCCAGGGAACGAACCACAATCCCAGGAGAGTCGCGATCGCCGCGGGCGGCCACACCCAGGTGGCGAGCCGCGGCCGGGTCGAGCTCGGAAACAGGCGGGCGACGTCGCCTCCGATCTGGGTCGAAAGCTGGTCGACCAGATGACTGCGACCGTTCGCGAGGTTGTAGGTCCAGCCGGGAACCGCGGTAAACAGCAAGGCCAGCAAGACGGTGGCCACGCCGAGCGCGGCGAGCAGCGCTCGCGGGCCGGGCCGGTGGCGATCCCGGAGCGCCGGAATCAGGAGCAGAGCCAGCCACGGCAGGAGGACCATCGGGTAACGAAACGCCGGCGACCAGCCGCCGTACCATTCCGATCTCGACGCGACTGCAAGCAGATAGGGAACCGACAGCACGGCGAGATGGCGGAGCCAGCGGCGGTGCCGGCGCCCGGCAACAACCAGCCCTGGCACCAGGATCGCCCAGATCGGAGCCGCAGCGAACAGCCCGAAGGCGAGGTCGAAGAACAGACCGAGAATCCCGCGGACCGTCCCTGAGGCCGAAGCGCCCAACAGCCAGAGCTCGCTCCAAGAGTGGATCCTCAGCGGGTTCGCGAACCGCAGCCAGTTGTAGCCGAGCGTGCCGAGCCCGAGGATCATCCCGACCGCAACGATGGCTCCGAGACGCTTGCGATGCTTCTCGAGGTCGACGACGGCGAGCAGGAGGAGGGAAGCCGCGAGCAGCCCGAACCGCAGCTTGAGCCCGATCAGCAGCGTCAGACTGGCGCCCAGGATCAGCCAATCGAGTCCCCTGGCCTGGCGTCGGGCGAGGATCCGGAGCCGGTCGGCCGCGACCATGACCAGCAGCGCCGCCGGTACCTCGACCCACAGCTGGTGCGAGTAGAGCAAGAGCGGCGGCAGAAAGGCGAGCGCCGCCCAGGCGACCAGCGCCTCCCCGGGTCGATCGGCGAAATCGTGGCTGGCAAGACGCAGGGTGAACCAGGCCAAGGCAGCGGCCATCAAGGCCATCATTGCGAGTGCGCCGTGCTTGCCGGCGAACCGGTAGGCGGGCGCGAGCGCGAGCGGTAGAAGCACCGAGTGTCGCGAGTAGACCTCGCCGAGCGGTCCTCGAGGATCCCCCGGCTGCGGCTCGATCGCGCGCTCCATGTAGCGCCGCGAGTCCTGCCCCGCGTAGTTGTTCGCGAGGTCGGTGTCGCCGTCGTAGGCCAAGCTGTGGGCGACCAGCAAGTACCAGGGCTCGTCGCCGTCCGGAGCTCGGCGGGCGGTGGAATACGGCAGGAGCGCCAGGTAGGCGGCGAGCGGCAGCAGCAGAAACGCGGCCGGTGGGCGCGCCGGGAGGCGGTTCCCCAGAGCACGACGGAGGTCCGGCAGCCGGGCCCACACCCCGAGCAGGATCATCGCTAGCAACGCCGCCGCGACCACCGGCGCGCTGCCGGCCGGTGCGGCGTGCGGCCGGACCATGATCGCGATCGCGAGGCCGGCGCCGCCAACGACGTCGAGCATCGCGCCGCGGCCTTGGGCCGCGCGGCGCCCTCGCTGCGCGAGCCGGCGCAGTGCGACGACCCAAAGGGTCATCGCCAGCGGAAGTGCTGAGAGGGTGCCATGCAGTGGGTCGCCGGCGGGCAGCGGCGAGTAACGGGCTAGAAGGCCGCAGGCAACCAGGGCGCCCACCAACGCGCAGGCTTCCGCGCCGCGGGTGAGCAGGCTCGCTCGGGGCTCGGGAATTCCGGACGCGGTCACGAAGGACTCGGTTCGCAGGTGCCGCCGGGCGCCGAAGCCGACAGGTTTTCGAGGACCGCGAACAGTTGATCGAAGCGGATCGGCTTCGACAAGTAGTCGTCGAAGCCGGCGTTGAGGAAGCGCTCGCGATCGCCCTTCATCGCGTGGGCGGTCATCGCCACGATCGGCATCCGCGGTTGGCCCGGGCGGTTGCGCGATTCGAGGGCGCGAATCTCCGCGGTCGCTTCGAGGCCGTCGACCTCGGGCATTTGGACGTCCATCAATACGACGTCGAATCGTCGCTCGGTGGCCGCGCGTACCGCCTCCCGACCGTTCTCGACCAGCCTGACGCTGTGGCCCACTTGCTCGAGCAAGCGCTGGGTCAGCTTGCGGTTGACCGGGTTGTCGTCGGCGACCAGGATCTCGAGCTTCGGTCGTGCCCGCTCCAGCTCGGCCGTGGTGAGGAAGGGCAGAGTCTCGCCGGCATCATGGATCCGGCACAGCCAGTGGATCAGGAACTCCAGGTCATGGTTGGGGATCGTCGCCGGCACGACGGCGTTGGCGCCCGCTTCCCGCAGGCGGCGGTCGGTGGGATCCCCGGCGCCCAGCGCCATGATCGGGAGATCGCCAGCGCGCGATCGCAAAGCCTCGATCAGCGCGAGATCGTTGTCGACGCGATCGATCTCGCCGTGCTCGGTGTACTTCACCGCGTTGCCGCGAGCTCGTGGCGGCTGAACGACGTGAAAGCGCTGAAGCCGCCGGGCTGTCTGCGCTGCCGCCTGCTCGGGGGTCATCGCGAACGGCGGTAGCGCCCCGGACTCGCGCAGCAGTCGCTGCGTCGTCGCGTCCATCGAAAGGAGTCTAAACCTCGTTCCCGAGGAAAGCATCGAGGTCGGCGAGCAGGCGGACGAACTCGGCTTCGAGATCTCGGGCTGCCACCGCCAGAGTCTGCGTCAGAGGCTGCGCGAGAGGCTGCGCGAGAGTCTGTGCGAGAGTCTGTGCGAGAGTCTGACGGTCCGGGTCCTCGGCGAGCTGCTCCAATCGCTCGGCGAGGGCCATGGCTCGGGTGGCCGCGAAGTTGCTCGCCGCCCCCTTGAGATAGTGGGCGGCGGCGCCAACCCGCCGAGGGTCGCTGGCGGCAATCGCGGTGTGGAGCTCGGCCAGGCGTGGCGGCGCGTCCTCGGCGAGCAGGGCATGGATGTCGCGCAGCAGGCCCTGGTCGTCGCCGACCCGAGCCAGGAGCTCTTCGGCTTCGAACGCGGGCCGCCCGATCTGGCGGTCCATGAGGCGTGGGTTACGAGGCGGCCGAGTCGCGAATCGCGTCGCGAACCCGCGGCGCGCTCATCGGCAGGCGAGTCAGGCGGGTGCCGGTGGCGTCGGCGATCGCGTTGGCGATTGCGGCGGCGGTCGGGATGACCGGTGGCTCGCCGACCCCCTTGGCGCCAAAGGGTCCGCTCGGCGACGGCACTTCGACCACCACCAGTTCGAGCGCCGGGGCGTGGGTCGAATGGGGCACCGCGTAGTCGTTGAAGGTGGCGGTCATCAGCTGACCGTCGTCGTCATAAGCCATCTGTTCGTAGAGCGCCCAGCCGATCCCCTGAACCGCCCCACCCATCATCTGACCGCGCACCGTCAGCGGGTTGATCGCCCGGCCGACGTCTTGGACCACGACCAGCCGATGGAGTTGGACGCGACCGGTCTCGCGATCGACCTCGACCTCGGCGAGTTGGGCGCAGAAGCCGGGCGCGGACGACATCTGGGCGTCGCGTCCGTGGCCCCAGATCGGGGCCTGGCGGCTGCCGTAGCGCATGGTTCGCTGCGCCAGCTTGGCCAACGAGATCGCGCGATCGGGCGATCCCTTGACCTGCACCTTGCCATCGCGAATCTCGAGGTCGGCGGGGTCGGCCTCGAACACCTGTGCCGCCAGCTCGAGGGTCTGCCGGCGCGCTTCGGTCGCCGCCTGAATCACCGCTGGACCGACGGTGTAAGTGACCTTGCTGCCGCCGGACGCTCCAGCGTAGGGCGCAGTGGTGGTGTCGCCGGCGATCATTCGCACTCGCTTCGGATCGACCCCGAAGGTCTCGGCGGCGATCATCGCCATGGTGGTGTCGGTGCCGGTGATGTCGACCGATCCCACCTGCACGGTCAACGTGCCGTCGCTTTCGAGGCGGCAGGCGGCGGCCGCGGGCTCGGTGCCGCCGGGCCATCCACCGATCGCGATTCCGACCCCGCGCCCTGCGGCTCGCGCCTGATCGCGTTGCTGCCACGCCGGATGCGCTTGCAGAGCCTCGAGGACCGGCTTCATGCCGATCGACGGCCAGGGTTGCTCGGTAGCCATCGGATCACCGGCGCTGACCGCGTTCTTGAGCCGCAGTTCGAGCGGGTCGATGCCGAGGCGCTGGGCGATCTCGTCGAGCACGGTCTCGAGGGCGAACGCGCTCTGGGGCGCGCACGGGGCTCGGTAGGCGCCGGCGGACGGCCGGAAGGTCAGCAGCTCGATGCCGGTCACCCGTTGGTGGGGCACTTTGTAGATGCTGCCGAGGAGGATCCCGGCGAGCACCGCCATCGAGCTCGGAAAACAGCCGTTGTCCATCACCAGCTCGGCGTCGAGGGCGGTCAGAGTGCCGTCGCTGCGAGCGCCCACCTTCAGCCGTACCCGGGTCGCCGGCGCTGGGGTTGCGGTCAGCATCTCTTCGAGCCGGGTCATCATCAGCCGCACCGGACGATTGAGCTTCTTGGCGGCGAGGGCGAGCAGCGGCTCGAAGAGCAGGAACTTGCCGCCGAAGCCGCCGCCGACCGGGGTCGCGATTGCCCGCACCTGGGTGTTCTGGACCCCGAGCACTGCGGCGACCGCGTCGCGCACGAAGTAGAGGCCCTGGGTGCTGCTCCACACCGTGGCGCCGCCGGTCATTGGATCGAGCTCGACCATGGCGACGTGAGGCTCGAGGTACGACTGGTGGACCGCGGCGGTGCGAAACTCGCGCTCGATTGTGCAATCGGCGGCCGCGAATCCAACTTCGAGATCGCCGCGCGAGAACGCCACCTGGTTCGCGACGTTGGGGCTGGGACGAGCGGCCGAGCTCTTGCCCATCGAGCCGTCGGCGCCGTGGGCCGCGGCTTCCGCGGACTGGCCGGGCAGGCCCTGCGGCCACACCGCCGGCGCGTCTGCCGCGAGCGCCGCGTCGATGGCGGTCGCCGAGGGCAGCGGCTGGTAGCTCACCGAGACCAACTCGGCGCCATCTTGGGCGGCGGCCTCGCTCTCAGCGAGCACCAAAGCCACCGGGTGGCCGACGAAGATCACCCGGTCGCGACCGAGCAGCAACATCGCCCGGCTCTGGGCCGGAAGATCGGGGAGGTCGTCGGCGGTCATCACCGCGACCACGCCCGGCGTCGCGGCCGCCTGGGTGGTGTCGACGCCGATCAGCCGGGCGTGAGCGTGGGGGCTGGTCACCAGACGCGCGTGGAGCATGCCGGGGCGAACGAGGTCGCCGCAGAAGCGCAGCGCGCCGCGGACCTTGACCTCGCCATCGAGGATAGGAGTGTCGGTTCCGATCGAGCTCATAGAAACGCAGAGTATCGAAAGGCAGATCGCCGGGCCAGAGGTGGACTCAGGGTCGCCCCACGTTGGCGAGCGGCTCGGTCATGCGAAACAGCTCGCCCTGCTCGTTGCCGAAGATCAGATCGCGACCGACCCAGGCGATCGCCTCGCATTGGCCGAACCGCCAGCCTGGGAAGTCGATCTTGAGTACCGGATTCGCGAGATAGTCGTCGCCGTCATCGGGAACTTCGAACACCAGCAAGGCGTGGTAGCTCAAGACCGCGAGGTAGCGACCGTCGGCCGTGACGTCGGCGGCGGTCGCCATGCCCCCGAAGAGGCGTCCGCCGCCGCCGAGGTCGAAGGAAGCCACCGGCTCGAGGACCGTCTGGTCTGTGGTCTCGAGATCGGGGAAACGGTAGAGCCGGGTGCGGCTGTCGCTGCGGTGCTTGGTCAGAAGGTAGAGGCGGCCGCGGGCCCAGAACAGCGACTCTGCGTCGTAGTTGCGGTCACTGGCCGGCGGCGGGTAGGGGAGCTCCGGGAACCGGAACGCGATGCGCCGGCTGACCGTGACCTGATGGTCGCGGGCAGGGTCCGGCTCGGGCATCACGTACACCACGAGATCGGTTCGCTGGTTCGCGTTGTTGCCGATGTCGCCAAGGTAGATCCGACCCTGGTCGTCGATCGCGATGTCCTCCCAGTCCTGCTGTTGGGCTCCGATGACTTCGATCTCTACGAGCAGCTCTCCGTGCTCGTCGATCCCGAAGATCCGGCCCCGATCGCCCCGATCGCCCCGATCGGCGTGGTCACCGTGGGTCCAGAGCACCCCGGAGTGGTTCCGGCTCGCGACCAGTCCGGAGCTCTCGGCGATCGATGGCGCAGTGATCCTGCCGTAGGGC
>JAQBHE010000396.1:0-4878 GCA_032128015.1 Holophagae bacterium | reverse complement strand
GTGGAGCTGGACGAGGCGATGCTGCCGCCGCTTTTTGCGCGCTCGGCGGAGTTGCACGCGCTCGCCGCTCTGCCGCCCGAGGAGGCCCGGGCCTGGGTTGACGCGTTTGTCGGTTGCAGCGGCTTTGGAGCCATCGTCGACGCGCTCGATCAGCACCCGTACGCATTCCCGGCCGAACTCGATTGTCCGGTGTGCATCGCCTGGCCAACCGCCGACCGCATGACCCCGCAGGATCCGTTCGCCCGGCGCTTTGCTGCCGCGTTCCCGGCGTCGTCGTCGGTCCGCCTGCACGACTGCGGTCACACTCCGATGTCGGACGCGCCGGAGAGGGTGGCTTCGCTGATCCTGGAGCACACGACATTGCGGGATTCCGGATCCGTCCGGCGTGTCGAGACCGGAGCCGCGAGGGGCGCCGGATGAGCGGTGGGGGATCGGAGGAGCGCACCGAGACGCACCAGGTCACAGCAGCGCCGTCACTCACCGACGCCTTCGCACAGGTCGCGGCCCTGAGACCCGACGACCTGGCTCTGGCGCTCGCCGATTCGCGGGGCCGCGTCGACGAAATCTCATTCGCCGAGCTGCGCCGCCGCGCCCATGCCTACGCCCGCGGGCTGGTTGCATCCGGACTCCAGCCGGGAGACCGCTTGCTGCTGCTGATGCGCCCGGGGGCCGACTTCATCGCCCTGGCGCTGGGACTGCTCGAAGCGCGCATCGTCCTGGTGGTGGTTGATCCCGGGATGGACCGCCAAGCTCTGCTCGGCTGTATCGAGAGCGTGCGACCTCACGCGCTGGTCGGAACACCACTGGCTCACCTCTTGGCGCTGTCGGCGCGAAAGTCCTTCGCCTCGGTGGAGCGACGCTGGCTCTGCGGCGTGCCCTGGGCGCCTGGCTCCATCGAGCGCTTTCGCCTGCGACCGCTTCCCCCGGCTGATCTGCCGACTCCCGGGCACCGGGACGTGGCGGCGATCGTGTTCACCACCGGCAGCACCGGCGCGCCCAAAGGAGTGGTCTATACCCACGGCAACTACGCCGCGCAGCTTCAAGCGCTGCGCCGGACCTTCGGAGTCGACCCCGGCGAGGTGGCTCTCCCCGGATACTTGCCGTTCGCCATCCTCTGCCTTTGCCTGGGCAGCAGCTGCGTGGTCCCGCACTTCGATCCGGCGCGACCGGCCGCGGTGCGCCCCGGCCCGCTCCTCGATCTGGTGCGCCGGTACCGTCCGACCTACGGCCTGGGGTCGCCGGCCTTCTGGGGCCGGATCGCCGGGCATTGCCGCCAGGAGGGATCGTCGCTTTTGGGAATGAAGCGGTTGCTGCTCTTCGGCGCCGAGGTCCACGAGTCGATTCTGCGGGATCTGCGTGCGGTCTTGGACCCAGAGTCCCAGGTCTTCACGCCGTACGGTTCCACCGAGGCCCAGCCGATCTCCAGCATCTCCGATGAGGAGCTGCTATCCGGCGAAGTAGTCGAGCGGAGGAGCGAGCTGGGGGTTTGCGTCGGGCGGCCGGTCGACGGCATCGAGGTGGAGCTGGTGCGGATCGACGACGGGCCGCTCACCCTCGAGGACCGAGGCCTGATCGAGGAGACCGGAGTGGTGGGCGAGGTGGCGGTCCGAGGTCCGATGGTGACCGCCGACTACTTCGGACAGCCGGACCAGATGCGTCGGCACAAGATCGGCGCGGGCGCCCAGGCGCTGCATCGGACCGGCGACTGCGGCTCGTTCGACGACCAAGGCAGGCTGTGGCTCGCTGGACGCAAGGCCCATCGCGTCGAGACCGCCGGCGGTACGATGTTCCCCTTGCCGGTCGAGGCGCGGTTCGACCGGCATCCGGCGGTGCGGCGCAGTGCCCTGGTCGGGGTCGGTCCGCGGGGCGCGCAGCGACCGGTGGTCATCGTCGAACTGGTAGAAGAGTCGCGTGGCCCGGCGGATATCGAGCGAGTGGTCGCCGAGCTCCTGGACCTCGCGCGAAGCCACGGTGACACCGCGCTCGTCGAAGATGTTCTGGTCCACCCGAAATTGCCGGTCGACTACCGCCACAACGCCAAGATCCAGCGCGATGAGCTGGCGGAGTGGGCGGCGCGGCGGCTCGGCGGGCCGAGATGAGCGCACAAGAGCGCGCCCTGGTCACCGGCGGAGGAGGCTTCGTCGGCCGTTACCTGGTGGAGCGGCTGCTCGAGGGTGGCGCTGCGGTCCGGGTCCTGGGACGCCGCCGCTACCCGGAGCTGGAGCGCCTCGGTGCCGAAACGGTCGCGGCCGACATCGCGGACCCGGGCGCCGTCGATCGCGCCTGCGCGGGCATCGACACCGTCTACCATGCCGCGGCATGCGTCGAGATCTGGCACCGCCGCGACGAGCTCTTCCGCACCAACGTCCAAGGCACTGGCAACGTTCTCGAGGCAGCGGCCCGACGGGGCGTGGGACGTCTGGTCTTCACCAGCAGCGCCAGCGTGGTGTTCGGCGACGACGACTTGGAGGGTGTCGACGAACGGACCCCTTACCCCCAGCGATTCACCAGCCTCTACCCCGAGACCAAAGCCGCGGCGGAGAGACTGGTCTTGGCGGCCGACGGCCAGCGCGGTCTGCGAACTCTGTCGCTGCGGCCGCACCTGGTCTGGGGACCGCGAGACACCCATCTCATCCCCAACCTCATCGCTCTGGCGGACCGTGGCGGTCTGGTCCGGGTCGGTGACGGCGCCAACCGGATGGACATCACCTATGTCGAGAACCTCGCCGACGCCCACCTGCTCGCGGCCCAAGCGCTCGCTGCTCGCGAGGACGCCGGCGGCCGGGCCTACTTCGTGAGCCAGGGCGAGCCGGTGGTGGCCTGGTCGTTCTTCGGCGAGCTCCTCGAGAGGATGGGGCGGAGACCACCTCAGCGATCGATCTCCTATCGGCGCGCCCGGCTGATCGGGATCGCTTGCGAGGCGATCTGGCCCTTGCTGCGGCGTCGGACACCGCCGCCGATGACCCGGTTCCTGGCCGCGCAAATGGCGAAGTCGCACTATTTCGATATCTCGGCCGCGCGAAACGTCCTTGGCTACGAGCCTCGGATCTCCACCGAGCAGGGCATCGAGCGTCTCCTCGAGTCGCTCGGGTGCGGAGGCGGACTCCCGTGAGTGCCGCTCCCGGTGATCGCACGGTGGCTCTGTCTCACGGACAGCGCGCGATCTGGACCCTGCAGCGGATGAATCCAGCGATCGAGTACTTCAACGCCGGCTACGCGGCCAGCGTCGACGGTCCCCTCGATCTCGACCTCTTGCGGCGGGCAATCGCCGGGATGATCCAGCGCCACGAGGTGCTGCGGACCACCTACCCGGCGGTGAACCGCGAGCCGATCGCTCGCCTCCACGACCAGATGTCGGTAGACCTGACGGTGCAGGCCGTCTCGGGCGACGACACGGCGCTGCTCGAGAGAATGAGGCTCGATAACCGGCAACCTCTGGATCTGGAGCGGGGGCCGCCATTGCGCGTCGATGTCTACCAGCGACCCTCCGGCGACTTCGTGGTTCAGCTGAGGGCCCACCACATCGCCACCGACATGCTGTCGAGTCGCCTGCTCATGGAGGAGCTCGAGGAGCGCTACTCGGCGTTGTCCGAGGGTCGCCCCGATTCGGTGGATCCCTTGCCGCTGCAGTACCCGGAGTACGCCCAGTGGCAGAACGAGATCGCGGCGGGCGCTGAAGGCCCGGAGCACGAGGAGTACTGGCGAGCTCAGCTGGGGACCGAGGCGCCGTCTCTGACGATCCCGCTCGACCACCCGCGACCGCCCCAAGAGGACCTGCGTGGCGCCTCGCGCCTGTTTGCGCTCACCCCGGACCTGATGGCGCGCCTCGGAGAGGTGGCGCGCTCCGCCGAGGCCTCCATCTATGCCGCGCTGCTCGCCGGCTACTTCGTGCTCCTGCACCGCTATTCCTCGCAGCGCGACATCACCGTCGGCACCTACACCTCGGGCCGCACCCGGCCCGATCTCTTGCCACTGGTCGGTCTGGTGAGCAACCCGGTCCCACTGCGTGTCGAGTTCGACCCTGGGATCGGCTTTCGGGATCTGCTGCGCAAGGTCGCGAGCACGGTGCGCGGCGCGATGCGCCATCAGCACTACCCGCTCGCTCTGATGGCCGAGCGACTCGGGTGGCGGCGAGAGCCGGGCATGCCGGCCCCTTATCGAGCGGTGCTCAACGTCGACCGCGAGCAGCCTCTGCGCTTGGCTGCGCCCAAGTGGCGGCATTTCGACTGGCTGCCCCATGTGCTGCAGAGCCAGGAGGGTCAGTTCGAGCTCAAGCTGTTGACCTGCATCCGCCGCGACGGCTCGCTCTCGGCGGCGCTGCAGTATCGGACCGCGCTGTGGGACGAGGCGACCGCGGATCGCCTGGTCGCGAGCTTCCGGCGGTTGTTCGAGGACGCGGTCGAAAATCCCGACTGCGCGATCGGGGATCTGGCTGTGCTGGATGCCGCTGAGCGGCGACGCATCGTCGTCGACTCGAACGACACCGCCCGAGACTTCGCGCTCGATTCGGGCGCTCACCAACTGGTGTGGGAGCAGGCCCGGCGCAGCCCAGAGGCCGAGGCGGTACGACACGGCGATCACGCACTCAGCTACCGCCAGCTGGCGCTGCGGGCCGGCGCGATGGCGAAGAGGCTCCGCTCGGAGGGCGTGGGTCCACAGAGCATCGTCGGGCTGTGTGTGGATCCGTCGGTCGATCAGGTAGCGGCCCTGCTCGCGGTTCTCGAAACCGGCGCGGCGTACCTCCCGCTCGATCCCGAACATCCGCTCGAGCGACGCGCCTGGATGCTCGAGGACTGCGGCGCGAGCTTGCTGATCGCGAACGATGGTTTCCCGACCGGGCTGCCCCGATTCACGCCCGCGGATCTGGCCGCTGCCGGC
>JAQBHE010000395.1:0-4652 GCA_032128015.1 Holophagae bacterium | reverse complement strand
CGCAGATCAGATCATTGCCGGCTACCAACAACTCATTGCCCAGGCACGCGCTGGCGGGCTGAAGATCATTGGCGGCACGATTACGCCTTCGGGTAATTTCATTGATCTGGATCCGTTTTCCGACTACAGCACACCTGTCGGGGGAAGCGAAACGCCAGGCGGTCAATGCGTGGATTCGCGAAAGCGGCGAGCCGGCCGGTGGTGCTGATCGAGCCCAACGCTCGGCCTGGGCTCGCGAACCGCTGGCTGTCTCGGCTCGCGGCCGGCGCAGTGCTCGCTCACCAGAGCGCCGGTCGCGAACTGCGGTGCCGCTGGTGGCTCACCGGGGTTCCGGTGCGCGCGGCGTTCTTTGCTCAGGGTGCGCCGGTCGCCGCCGCCGGCGCTGCTCGGTTGCTGGTGCTCGGAGGCAGCCAGGGAGCGCTGCCGCTCAATCGGTCGTTGCCGAAGCTGGTGGTCGGGGCGTTCGGCGAGCGCCAGGGCTCGATCTTCCACCAGACCGGCGCCGGACATCTCGAGGTCACGCGCGAGGCCTACCGGCAGGCGCTGCCGAGCTGCCGCGAGTGGGATCGTGGGCTCGAGAGCGCCACTCTCCGAGTGGAGCTCGCGCCTTTCGTGGAGGAGATCGCGGCGGCGATGGGGCGCAGCCAACTGGTGGTGTCGCGTGCCGGTGCGGTGACCCTGGCGGAGATCTGTGCCGTCGGACGGGCGGCGGTCTTAGTACCGCTCGAGATTGCCGCCGGTCACCAGCTCGACAACGCTCGAGCGCTCGAGCGCGCGGGCGCTGCGGCGGTCGTCGAGCAGGCACGGCTCGAGGAGCTCGGGCCGGTGCTCGCGCGCCTCCTCGACCAGCCGGAGACGGTGGTCGAGATGGGACGGCGCGCCCGCGCCCTCGCAAACCCCCAAGCCGCCGCCGAGATCGCCGAGCATCTCGAAGACCTGCTCGTCTCGGAGCGTGCGGCGTGATGTTCCGCAACCTCGCCGGACTGCGGCGCGTCCATTTCGTGGGGATCGGCGGCGCCGGGATGAGCGGCATCGCCGAGCTGCTGCTCGACTACAACCTCGAGGTCTCGGGCTCCGACCGCGAGCCGTCGGCGGTGACCCGCCGCCTCGAGACGCTCGGGGTCTCGGTTTCCGCCGGCCACGATCCGCGCAACATCGAGGCCGCCGACCTGGTGGTCATCTCGTCGGCGGTTGCCGCCGACAACATCGAGGTCCAAGCCGCCCGCGAGCGCGGGATCACGGTAATCCGCCGCGCCGAGATGCTCGCCGAGATGATGCGACTCAAGTACGGCATCGCGGTCGCCGGCACCCACGGCAAGACCACGACGACGTCGTTGGTGGGCACGGTCTTGACCGATGCGGGCCTGGATCCGACGGTGATCGTCGGTGGCCGGCTGCGGCTCACCGGCACCGGCGCCCGCCATGGCAAGAGCCACTTCCTGGTCGCCGAAGCCGACGAGTTCGACCGCAGCTTCTTGACTCTCTCGCCGATCATCGCGGTGATCACCAACATCGACCGCGACCATTTGGACACCTACTCGGGCATCGAAGACATCCAGGACGCGTTCGTGCGATTCGCCTCGCGGGTGCCGTTCTTTGGTCAGGTGATCCTCTGTCTGGACGATCCGAAGGCGCAGGAGATCCTGCCCCGGCTGGCCGAGCGCCGGGTTGTGACCTACGGCCTGAGCTCCGCGGCCGATCTCTGGGCGACCGAGCTCGAGCTCTTGCCTCTGGGCAGCCGGTTCGTAGTCTCTGACGCGCGCCGCGGTGTCCTCGGTCGCGTCGAGCTGCCGATGCCCGGTGAGCACAACGTCTTGAACTCGCTGGCCGCGGTCGCGGTGGGTCTGGCGCTCGATCTCGACTTCGAGCGCATCGCCACAGCACTCGCTGGCTTTCGCGGCGTTCACCGTCGGTTCGAACGACTCGGTTGGTACCGCGGCGCCGCGGTGATCGACGACTACGCCCACCATCCCACCGAGGTCGAGGCGACCCTCAAAGCCGCACGCCAAGGGTTTGCGGGCGGCGCGATCCATGCGGTGTTCCAGCCCCATCTGTTCTCGCGCACCCGCGATCTGGTGGCCGAGCTCGGACGCGCGCTGCTGCTCGCAGACCACGCCGTGGTGGTCGACATCTATCCGTCGCGCGAGCGACCGCTGCCCGGAGTAACCGCCGAACTGGTGGTCGAGGAGGCGCGCCGCTGCGGCCACCGGCGGGTCGGTTACTGCCCGGCATGGCAGGACGTGCCGGGCGTCCTCGAGTCGGCGGTCGCGGCCGGTGACGCCGTCCTCACCCTCGGTGCCGGCGACATCTACCGGCTCGCCGAGGCGCTGGTGGAGCTGGACGCTGGGACGCGACTTCAGGGAGCCGGACGGTGAGCCCAGTCGAGCCCACGCGCGAGCCCACGCGGGACACCGTCGGCTTCCTGAGGTTGCCGCTCGCGGCCAAGCGGCGTCGGGCGCGACCGCTGCTGGTGGCGTTGCGCCGGGTGTCGCGGGTGGCGCTGGTGGCGGTGCCAATCGCCGGTCTCGTGGCCTGGACGCTGACCTCGCCGGTGTTCGCGCTCGATCAGATCACCGTCGAGGGTCTAGATCGGGTGGAGGCGGGCTGGGTCGAAAGCGCTCTCGCGCCGTGGCATGGCAGCAACCTGGTGAGCCTGGATCTGGTCATGGTGCAGGGCCGCCTCGCCGGCCACCGGTGGATTCGCAGCGCCGACGTTCGCAAGCTGCTCCCCGACACTCTGGCGGTGCGGGTGATCGAGCACCGTCCGCAAGCCGTGTTGCGGATCGAGGACGCCGCCTTCTTCCTCGATCAGCAGGGCGAAGTGATCACGGAGCTCGGTGGCGAATCCGAGGCCGGGCTGCTGGTGGTCCGCGAGCGCGCCACCGGCCGGCCGGGAGCGATCGCGGTGCGGCGGCGAGCCCTGGAGCTCGCCGGCAAGCTCGCCGCCGAGCCCGCGCTCGCGGGGCTCTCGGTGCGTGAGATCGGATCCCTGGGCGGTGGTTTTCGCGTCGAGCTCGTGGGTCTCGGGTTCTCGCTCTATGTCCTGCCCGAGACCGCGCTCGAGAACGTGAGGATGCTCGACCTGCTGCTGCCGCAGCTCCGGGAGCGACTGGGGTCGATTGCGGCGGTTGATCTGCGGTATTCGCGACGGATTGTGGTGAAAACGGTGGCGGCCGTCTCCGGCGCCCCGGAACTCGGTTAGGGGAGGTGGCGCCGATGGCGAAATCAGACAGGGTTCTCGTGGCGATCGATGTCGGTTCTTCGAAGGTCGGCGTGCTGATCGGCCGCCGTGAGGACGACGGCACGATCGAAGTCGTCGGCAAGGGTTCAGCACCGCACCGCGGCACGCGACGCGGCAACATCGTCAATGTCGATGCCACGGTCGAGGCCTTGAAGCAATCGACCGAGGAGGCCGAGGTGATGGCCGGGCTGCCCATCGAGTCCGCCTATGTCGGGGTCGCCGGCGTCGACATCCGGAGCCTCAACAGCCGCGGCATGGTGTCGGTGGCGCGCAAAGATCGCGAGATCACCGAGACCGACATCCGCCGGGTGCTGGAGGCCGCTCAGTCGGCGGCGCTGCCTTCGGACCGCGAGGTTCTCCACGCCATCCCCCAGGAGTTCATCGTCGACGAGCAGGGCAGCATCTCCGAGCCGCTGGGGATGCTCGGCAGCCGACTCGAGGTTGCGGTGCACCTGGTGACCGGGCACGCCACCCGCAGCCAGACCTTGCTGACCTGTGTCAACAAAGCGGGAGTCCGGGTGCGCGAGATGGTCTTCGAACCGCTGGCGACCGCCGAGGCCATCCTCACTCCCGACGAGCGCGAGCTCGGGTCGCTGCTCATCGACGTCGGCTCTGGCACCACCGGTTACGGGCTGTTCGTCGACGGCGAAGTGCTCCATAGTGGCGTGGTGCCGATCGGCGCCAGTCACTTCACGAACGACCTGGCGCAGATGCTGCGCACGCCCTTCGACGAAGCCGAGAAGATCAAGATCCAGAGCGGCTGTTGTCTGGAGAGCCTGCTCGGCGAGCAGGAAGGAATCCTGGTGGCGCCGGTGGGGGGCGGCGCTCCGCAGGTGGTTCGGCGTTCCGAGCTGTGTCAGATCTTGCAGCCCCGGGCCGAGGAGTTGTTCCGCCTGATCTACCGTGATCTGCAGCGGGTCGGGCGCGAGGCGCCGCCCCGCGGCGGGGTGGTGCTCACCGGCGGCGGCTCGCAGCTCGCCGGTCTGCTCGAGATGGCGGGGCAGATCTTCGACTCGAGCGGGCGCTACGGTTTGCCTCAGGGCTTGGGCGGTTTGATCGAGGTCATCCACTCGCCGATCTGGGCGGCAGCGGCTGGGCTGCTGATCTACGGTCAGCACGCCGAGCAGGCGCTGGGGCGCAAGCAGCAACGCGGCAGCGGCTTCAGCGTCCGCGGCGTGGTGGGCAGCCTGCGCGGAATGTTCTCCGACTTGTTGTGATCCTCTGGAATGAAGCATGGACCGAGAGTGAAACGATTCGAGCATCAATCCCGGGTGGCACCCGAGGAGGGCTAGACGATGATTCTTTTCGACGATTTGGAAACCCAGGGCGAGCTGGCGATTGTCCTCGACGAGGACGCTCTTGCGCCGGCCAAGATCAAGGTGGTCGGCGTCGGCGGCGGCGGCGGCAACGC
>JAQBHE010000394.1:0-2539 GCA_032128015.1 Holophagae bacterium | reverse complement strand
CGACCGCCAGCACCAGCTTCTCACGATCGGCCTGGGTCTTGACCTTGCCGCGTACGGTTGCGACGTCGTCGTTGAGCGCCACGCTCAGTCCTTCCACCGGGATGCCGAATCCCTCGACCGCGCGCTTCAGAGCGCGTGCCTTGAGGGCGGCGATCTCGGCGGGGGAGGGCGCGGTGGCGGTCTTGACTGTCGGCTTGGGGGCGTCGTCTTCGGACTTGCCGAAAAGCTTGGCTCCGGCGTTCTTCACAAAATCAATGAATCCCATATCAGAATCTCCTTGCGTTTCTGTTCTTGTTTTCGTTTTGGCAAGCGGCAGAGGCTCAGCCGCGCATCAACTTGCCGAGGAGGCCGGCGCCGGCCTTGGCGACGTCGTCCATGACGCTACCGTCGCCGTCCTGATCGAGCATGCCCAGAAGTCCGCCGAGCTGCGGCGAGGCCTTGGCGACATGTTCCCGTTCCCGCTGAAGCGAGTGCGCGAGCCCACTGGCGTCGAGCTTCTGCTCGCGCTTGGCGCGTCCGACCGCGCCGAGAACCAACGGTGCCAGCATCGCGAGGAGCTTGGCCGTCGACTGCGAATCGAGCCCCGAGGTGCTGGCCAACGACGACTCCACGGCACCGCGTTGACCACCGAGCACGTGACCGAGGATCTTCGGACCGACGTCGGATTGCGCCTGTCCTGAGCCCAGGAAGCCGCCGAGGTTGTCGAGGATACTGCCGTCGTGGTCGCGGTCGAGCGCCGCGGCCAGTGCCGATGCCCCGTGGTCCTTGGCGCTGTTGCGGGCGAGTGCGCCGAGCAGTAGCGGCAGAGCGCTGGCCACCGCGGTGCCAGCGACTCCTTTGTTGACGCCGAGCTGACGGCCGATCTCGCCAACGGCGTTGCCGTCGAGCTGGCGGGTGAGGGTTTCTAGGATCGAGCTCATCTTGGGTACTCCCAAATAGGAATGTGCCAGTTGGCACGTTGTGGAGCGACCGCGACCGGCGAGACGAAACGCTCGCCGAGCCAACAGCCGTGGGCGAAGAGAGGGGAGGCTGTCTGTCGAAGGGTGTCGGTAGCGGTCGAAGGAATCAGTCGAATGCAAACGTCAGTCGAAAGTGACGGTGAGCGGACTCGTGGCTGGCCCAACTTCGACTTGTACCTTGCGCTCACCAAAGGCCTCGTGCCATACCACCAGGGTGTGGCTGCCGGCCGGCAGGCCGGCGATCGAGAAGCGACCGTGCTCGTCGGTGGTCGCGAAGAAGGGATGGTCCATCACGAAGAGATAGGCGGCCATCCACGGGTGGACATCGCACTTGAACTTCACTGCCAGTTCGGACTCGGTGAACAGCTTGGAGCGCGGCGGTGTGTTCGGCGGCTGGCCGATGTTGAACGGTCGGTTGGTCTTGGCCAGGAAGCGGACGTTGTGAAGGGTCGGGTCGCCGTTGACCACCGAGAGTTTCTGACCCACCTGGATGCCGATCACCCTTGGGTGATAGAGGCAGCCCTGCTGGAGGAGCTCCACCGGGGTAGCGGGCGGGGGGAACGGGCCGAGACCTGCGGGAACCGTCTCCAGGAAAACGAAGGCCGAGCTCAACCCGCCATCTTTCGCCACCACGCGATCGATGTCGTGAACCGGCCCGTCGTGCAGCTCTTCGCACTTGGGATCGGCATTCATCTTGAGCACCCGGTGCTCGAGCTGCGGGCCCTCGTAGCGTACGGTGCCGGTCACGGTGTGATCGGCGGCCCCGGCGGGAGCGAAACCGGCGACGAGAATCAAACCGACGATCAGGGAGGCAGGAGCGAGGCAGGATCTTCGAATCTCGGGGCGGGTCAAGGGTTCCTCCGGAGGCGGGTCGGGCTAGGGACGCGGTCGAGCGGCTCGCTGGGCTCGCTCTCGCACCGCGATCCGGCGCGGGTCGCTGGCGGGAATCAGAGTGTAGCACTGTGACTCTGGAGAGTCCCAACCAACCACCCCACCCACTGTCGAGGCGACCCGGCGCCGCCGCGGGCGCACGGTCGCTGCGCGGTAGCCGCTCAGGGCTCGTCGAGCGCGCGGTCGAGCGCGCGCACCAGTCGCTCGACCTCGTCCTCGGTGTTGTAGTGAACCAGGCTCGCTCGCACCACTCCGTCCGCGCCGAGTCCGAGGTCTCGAATCAGCCGGTAAGCATAGAAATGGCCGCAGCGGACGGCCACCCGCTCGCGCTCGAGTCGTGCCGGCACCGCGCTCGAAGCGAGACCGTCGACGGTGAACGAGACGGTGGGCGCTCGAGTCGCGCGCTCGGCGGTCGCCGGTCCCACGAGCCGCACCCGCGGGTGGGCTGCCAGCCATGAGATCAGCGGTTCGACCAGGCGCTCTTCGCGCGCGGCGATTTGCTGGTAGGCGGCGTCGAGCGCGTCTTCCCTCGGGGTACCGGCGGGTGCTAGGTGCTCAAGGTACTCGATGATCGCAGGCAGCGTCGAGGTCAGCTCGAAATTGACATTGCCCGGTTGCAGCCGCTGGGTGAGCGGGGCCCCCTCGAGGAAGAAGTGGTTGAGACTCGCGAGCTCGGCCTGGACCTCGCG
>JAQBHE010000393.1:0-4240 GCA_032128015.1 Holophagae bacterium | reverse complement strand
CGTCGCCGGCGTGAAAGACGTTGGCGACCCGCAGACCGGTGGCGGCGCCGAGTCGCTCGACCTCTGCGAGCGCTTCCCCGAGGCGGCTCCGCGGCACCACCCCGTCCTGGACGATGTAGTCAGGACTCAACCGTCCGACCGCCGAGAAGGCGCCCTTGCGACCCTTCCAGATCCGCTCGCGCTCCGCACCGTCGGCGGCGATTCGAAGCTCGTCCGGTGCGGTGTCACGCATCAGCTTCTCGAGCCGACGAGACTGGGCGCCGACCTCCGCGGGCTCGCCCTCGAGCTCGACGATCAACAGCGCCGCCGAGCTCGGATACCCCGCGCCCACCGCCGCCTCGGCAGCTTCGATCGCCAGCCGGTCCATGATCTCCATCGCGCTCGGCAGCATCCCCGCCGACACCACCGCCGACACCGCCTGGCCGGCCCGCTCGAGTGAGGGATACGCCGCGAGCAGGGTGAAATAGCACGCCGGCCGCGGCAGCAGCCGCAGGGTCAGCTCGAGGGCGATCCCGAACAAGCCCTCGCTGCCGACGAACAACCCCACCAGGTCCGGACCGATCGACTCCGAGCTCTCGCTGCCGAGGGTCACCACCTCGCCGTCGGGGAGCACGGCACGGATCGCCAGCACGTGGTTGCTGGTCATGCCGTAGCGCAGGCAGTGGGCGCCGCCCGAGTTGAACGCGGCATTGCCACCGATCGTGCAGATCGACTGGCTCGAGGGATCGGGGGCGTAGTAAAGACCGTGGGCAGCCGCCGCGGCCGACACCGCGAGGTTGATCACCCCCGGCTCGACCACTGCGAGGCGTTGATCGGGATCGATCCGGAGGATGCGGTTGAGACGGTTGAGTGCGATCACCAGGCCACCGGCCACCGGCAGTGATCCGCCCGACAGGCTGGTGCCGCTGCCGCGAGCGACGAACGGCACCGCAAAGCGCGCGCACAACCGCACCGTCGCCACCACCTCGTCGACAGTCTCGGCCAACACCACCGCATGCGGCCGAACCCGGAAGCCAGTGAGCGCGTCCGACTCGTAAGGCGCGAGCTGGACCGCACGAGTCAACAGCCGGGATTCGGGATAGAGGCGGCTGAGCTCGCGGTCGAAACGGGCGACCATGACTCACGATAACCCGAACCCTTGATTGCTGCGACAATCCGCGGCCGTGACCACCACCGCACTCGCCGCCGTGCTGTTCTCGGCGCTGCTCCACGCGGCGTGGAATGCGCTGATCAAGCGCAGCGGCTCGCCGTTCGCGTTCCTCTACTGGATGATCGCGATGAGCTGCGTCGTGCTGCTGCCGACGCTCTGGCTGGTCGATTGGCGCGACGTCACCCCCGCACTCTGGCGCTGGATCCTCGCCTCGGGGGTGGTCCACGGCTTCTACGCCCTGTTCCTCAGTCGTGCCTACGAGCGCGGCGACCTCACCCTGGTCTACCCGATCTCGCGCTCGACCCCGGCGCTGGTGCCGCTGGTGGCGGTGCCGCTGCTCGGCGAGCGCCTGACCTGGGCGGGGGCGTGCGGCATCGCCCTGGTGGTCGCGAGCCTATGGCTGATCCAGGCCGGCGGCGCGCGAGTCGAATGGCGCCGGCTGCTGCGGTACGACAACGTCTACGCCTACCTCACCCTGCTCGCCACAGTCGCCTACTCGATGACCGATACCACGGTGATGCGCCTCTTCAATGACCTGGACTGGCACGGATCGGCGCCGGCGGGACTGGTATTCCTCGAGGTCCAGGCGCTGCTCCAGCTCTTGTTCTTCACCCTGCTCGCGCGCCGCAGCCTGAGCCGAGCCTTGCTCGGTGAACGGCTGCGCGCAACCTGGGGTCGGCTGTTGTTCGCAGCCGTCGGCAGCCTCGGCAGCTACTGGCTGATCCTCGAGGCGTTGCGCAGCGCCCCGGTCAGCTACGTGGTGGCGGTGCGCCAGATCAGCGTTCTGTTCGCGCTCGGCATCGGTCTGTTGTGGCTCGGTGAGCGGCCGTCGCGCAGCCGCCTGCTCGGCATCGCCGGCACCGTCGCCGGGGTGTTGATGATCGCCATCGGCGGTCGCGGTTGAGTACGACGACGCCGGGAGCACGTCGCTTTCGATAGGGTCATCGGGTGACTGTCATAGGGTGATTGCGACCGGAGCCGCCGCCGTGACCGAACCCCTGCGATCCCTGGCCGACATCGACTGGGCGACCTGGAAACCCGTTGACCCGGCAACCTTGGTGTTCATCCGCCGGCACGACGAGGTGCTGCTGATTCGCAAGAAGCGCGGTCTCGGCGCCGGCAAGATCAACGGCCCGGGCGGCCGGCTCGAGCCTGGCGAGACTCCGCTCGAGTGCGCGGTGCGCGAGGTCCGCGAAGAGCTGCGGGTGGTGCCAACGGGTCTTACGGCCCGCGGCGAGAACCGCTTCCAGTTCGTCGACGGCTACTCGATCCACGTCTTCGTGTTCGACGCCGACGGCTTCGACGGCGTGCCGCAAGAGACCGAGGAGGCGGTGCCGCTGTGGACCCCAACCGACCGTATTCCCTACCACGAGATGTGGGAGGACGATCGACTGTGGGTGCCGTTGCTGCTCGCGCGCACGCCGTTCTCGGGACGGTTCCTCTTCGACGGCGATCGGATGCTCGGCCACGAGCTCGATGTCGGCTCCGATATGCTCAAGGACCGACCGCAATAGCAACCTGAGCCTGACGACGAGATCGGGAGGCGGACATGACCCTCGAGTTGACCGAGACCAAGCGCTCCGATACGGCCTCCAACATCGAGACCGCGTACCGCCGCCGCACCCAACGCTCGGCCGAGCTCTACGAGCGCGCCCGACGCTCGATGCCCGGCGGCAACACCCGCCAGGCCGGCTACTGGGAGCCCTATCCGATCTGCATCGAGCGCGGTCAGGGTACCGGGGTCGTCGACGCCGACGACAACGAGTACTTCGACCTCAACTTCAACTACACCTCCCTGGTCCACGGCCATGCCTACCCGCCGATCGGCGACGCCGTCGACCTCGCGCGGGGCACCGCCTGGGCCGCCAACAACCGGCACGCCATCGAGCTCGCCGAGCTCCTGGTGGAGCGCATCGCCTCGATCGACCAGGTGCGCTTCGCAAACTCCGGCACCGAGGCCGGACTACTCGCGTTGCTGATCGCGCGCGAGGTCACTGGCCGGCGCAAGATCCTGATGGCGCGTCATGGCTATCACGGTGCGTTGCCCGAGTTCGAGAGCGGGACGTTCAACCATCCCGGGCCCGACACCCTGCTCGCCGACTACAACGACCTCGATTCGTTTCGCGCGGTGCTCGACGAGCATCGCGACGAGATCTGCGGGGTATGGATCGAGCCGGTGATGGGAGCCGGCGGCATCGTCCCGGGCGAGCCCGAGTTCCTCCACGGCTTGAAAGCCGCAGCCGACAGCGCCGGCGCGCTGTTCGTGCTCGACGAAGTGATCACGCTACGTTTGGGAGTCGGCGGCCGCCAGCAGGCTCTGGGTCTCGAGCCCGATCTCACCATGCTCGGCAAGCTGATCGGCGGTGGTTTCCCGGTCGGCGCCATCGGTGGAAAGCGCGAGCTGCTCGAGGTCTTCGACCCCAAGGCCAGCGCCGGGGTTCGGGTCTTTCACTCCGGCACCTACAACGGCAATCCGGTGACCACAGCCGCTGGTGTGGTGTCGGTGCGCGAGCTCAGCGCCGAGCGGATCGCAGCGATGGAGCGACTCGGAGCGCGGCTCGCCGACGGCCTGCGCGATGCGGGTAAGCGCATCGGCATGCCGGTGGCGGTGCGCCACGTCGGCTCGGTGGTCCAGCTCTTCTTGAGCGAAAAGATCCCGACGTCGTCGATGGCGCGTAGCGACGGCGAGCTGATCGGCCGCTTCCATCTCGCAGCGGTGAACCACGGCTTGCTGCCGGCGCCGCGCGGGATGATGGTGGTCGCCACGACCACAACCGAGCGCGACATCGACGAGATCTGCGAGCGCGCGGCTGCAGCGCTGGGTGATGTCGCGAACGAAGCGGACTAGGCACGTCGAAGCCTCCGGGTTTCTCGGGGGGCCATCCCGGTCCTCTGGGCTATTTTCGGCCCTCTGGGGGTAGCCCCTTCCGAACGTAGCGGCCGAGCTTGGGCGGCCGACGAACGAGCGAGACGCCGACGATTCCATTGCACCCGAACGAGAAGACTCGCCTAGTCGCACGCTCGACGTCACAGCCCATCGCGGCAATCCTGTACGCCCCAACATCTCCTTACTCGGCCGCCCAAGCTCGG
>JAQBHE010000392.1:0-9298 GCA_032128015.1 Holophagae bacterium | reverse complement strand
CTCGACTCGACCTGGTTCGACCGCGCGGGCAATCACCACAGCGACAAGCTCCACGTCGTCGAGCGCTACACTCGGGTCGCTCCTGATCGCTTGGAGTACGAGGCGACGATCGAAGATCCGGTGGTGTTCACCCGTCCCTGGAAGATGAAGATGCCGCTGTACCGGCGGATGGAGCCGAACGCTCGGTTGATGGACTTCCGCTGCGTCGAGTTCGTCGAGGAGCTGATGTACGGCGAGTGGCGCCGCCATCCCCTGAGCCGCTAGGTCGGAATCGGTCGAAAGGTCAGAGTCTGTCGAATCCTAGGAGGTGCCGAGTGGGTGCTCGACGGTCATCGCGGTTGCAGTCGATGTCGCTCGCGCTGGGCTTGGCGCTTCCGATCGCGGCTGGGTTCGCCGCCGAGACTGCGAACACGGCTGGGAGCACCTCAACCAGCTCGAAGATTCCGCGTACGCCGGACGGACATCCGGATCTTTCGGGCTCCTACGATACCGCCACCCTCACCCCGCTCCAGCGGCCCGAACAACTCGGCGACAAGCAGTTCCTCACCGACCAAGAGGCGGCGAAGATCGCCGAAGAGGAGCGCCAGAGAACCGAGTCTCGGGCACTGCCCAGCGATCCCAACCGCACCGCTCCGCCGGCCGGCGGAGACGGTTCGGAGGGTGCCGCGGGCAACGTCGGCGGCTACAACACGTTTTGGATCGACCGCGGCACCGAGGCCTTCAGCATCGACGGCGAGCGCCGGACCTCGATCCTGATCGACCCGCCGAACGGTCGTTACCCACCGGTGACCGCCGAGGTGCGGGAGCGTGCGATGGCTCGGCGCGGGCAGTTCCGGCCCAACCGAGGTGACGCCTACTGGCTGGAGAATGACGGTCCGGGACCCTACGACGACCCCGAGCTGCGGCCGCTCGGCGAGCGCTGCCTGCTGGGGTTCGGTTCGACCTCGGGACCGCCGTCGCTGCCGGTGCTCTACAACAACCTCAAGCGAATCATCCAAACCCCCGATACCGTGATGATCCTCGTCGAGATGAACCACGACGCGCGGATCGTCCGGATGAACGCCGAGCACGACCCACCGAAAATCCGCAAGTGGCTGGGCGACTCTGTGGGACAGTGGGAGGGCGACACCCTGGTGGTCGACACCACGAATTTCACCGACCGTCCGGGGTTGACCGCGGCGTCACGCAACCTCCACGTCGTCGAGCGCTTCACCCGGCTCGACGCGGATACCCTGGTCTACCGTTTCACCGTCGAGGACCCGACGCGGTGGACCGCCCCCTGGACCGGTGAGTATCCATGGGTGGCGACCGACGATCGAGTGTTCGAGTACGCTTGTCACGAGGGAAATTACGCGCTGGGAAATATCCTGCGCGGTGCCCGGTTGCTGGAGGCGGAAACCCTGGCCAAGGCCAAGGGTGGGACGCCGAACTGAGAAACCGGTCATAATCCCGTCACGATTTAGGGACCAATACGAGAGGACTTACCGATGCGCACAAAATCACTGATCTTCCTGTTTGCCGGGCTCGGCTTGTTGCTCGTGGCGGTGGCGCCGGTCGTCGCCCACCACGCCTTCGGAGCCGAGTTCGACCCCAACCTGCCGCTGCTCCTCAAAGGGCCGGTGATCAAGGTCGAGTGGGTCAACCCCCACACCTGGATCCACCTCGAAGTGACGAATGAGGACGGCACCAAGGTACCGTGGATGGTCGAGGGCGGGACGCCGAACACCCTCTTGCGGCGCGGCATCAACCGCGATTCGATCACCCCTGGGACCTTCATCATCGTTGACGGTTACCAGAGCAAGGATCGCTCGAACCGGGCCAACGGCCGCGATATCACCTTCGAGGACGGGCGCAAGCTCTTCATGGGCTCATCGGGCACCGGCGCGCCGAAGGACGGTGCCGATCCGACGGAAGCAGCGCCGCCGCCGCGGCGTCGGCGCTAGATTCGGTCAGCTAGATTCGGTCTGCTAAATACGGGCCAGGCTGACATCGGGAGGCTCGGCGCCTTCGACCAGGTAGCTGGGCGGGGAGCCGAGCCTTCGTCGTTTGTCCGGGCAGTCGTTTCGCCCAAGCTCGTGTCTGAAGCCGACGACCGACCGTTGTCCCACGACGTCGCTGCCCCGGGACGTCGCCTGGGATCCGTCGCCCTGCCCTGGCGCCATCCTGGCGCCCTGCACTGGCGCCATCCTGGCGCCCTGCCCTGGCGCCCTCTCGGCCCGCTCTGCCTCGCCCTCGCCCGCGAAGGAACGCGAAGGAGAACAGCCTTGGTCGTGCGGGGCGAACGCTCGCTCAGCCCGAGAAGCCGGTCCAGCGCCCGCCCCACGCTACCGTCGCCCACAGCGCGATCGAGATCACGGCGACCAGCTTGCTCCAGAACGGGCCCAGAGCGTCGTCGGCAGAGGCGGCCTTGCGACGGATGGTGCCGGCGAAAACTATGGCGATCAACAGACTGGCGATCTTCACCTTGAACGGGAAGCTGTAGTAGCACTTCAGCGACTCGGAGAGAAACAGCAGGACCCCCGACACCAGCATCACCGCCAGGCTGCCGCGAAAAAACGGGCGGATGCCGGCCGCGAGCAGTGCCACCGGCTGCGAGCGCATCACCAGGCCCAGGAGCCGCAGGTCGACGAGGAGCACGGTGCCGCCGAGGACCGCGAACGCCACCAGGTGAAACGACTCGATCACCGGGAACAGCCACAGGGATCTGCGGATCGTGCCGCCGACGAGGCTAGCCTCGCACCACTGAACGAACGCCAGCATCGACATCAGTCGGACTCCAGCACGCAGCCCGCGGCCCAGTTGACCCACCCCGGCTGCGGCTGGCGGTCACAGTCGAACCAGTTGTAGGCGATCATCCGGCCGGCGAAGATGATGAACGTCCACAGCACCAGCGAAGCGACGCCCGCGACTCGAGCGCGTCGTGGCGGCACCGGGGCGCGGTCCCAGGTGGCGACCCTTCTCCAGATGCCGGAGTGGAAGACCCAGACGTTGAGGCCGGCGATGATGAGCAAGACCACCTTCACTCGGAAGAAGATGCTCTGGTAGCTGCGCACCGGGATGGCGTAGAACAGCATCACGCCGGTGATCACCATCACCACGAACCCGGCAACGGTCCAGGGCAGGAGGCGGCGAGCGACCTCCGAGACCGGCAGTGAGCGCAGTGTCAGGCCGACCAACCGCAGGTCGAGGATCACCGTCAGACCCACGAACAGGGCGAGTGCCCAGACGTGGGTCGATTCGGTCAGCGGGTACATGAACAGCGATTCGTGGAGCGCGGTGCTCCAGGCGGTCTCATCGAGCCACTGGCAGAAGGGTAGGAGCGACATGGTGGAGCGTATTATGCCAATTGACGGTGGGTTGGCCAGCGCCTACCGAATCACAGGCCGCTCTAGGAGCCCGCAGACGTCTGCGGCTGCTTGGGCGGGGTGACGGCTAGCGGGATCGTGGTATGACCGCGCCTCATCACTGCCGCCTCGCTGGGAGTGTTGACAACCACGATCCCGCTAGCGGGCGATCTCCACCGCGTACTGAGAATGGCACTCGCTGCAAACGGCGTAGATCTCGCCCCCCGCGTCGAAGATGCGGTCGAGGTCCTTGGCCTCGATCGCGCGGACCGCGGTCTCGGTGGAGTCGATGAGGTCGCGCGACAGGCGGTTCCATGCCTCCCCGTCCTGGGCGCGCGGCGCAATCATCAGCAGGTTGCCGGTCTCGGCGAGGGTGATCGCGGCGTTGCCGAGCGCGGTCCACTCCTCGTCGGTGGTAGGGCGGATTTCTTCGACGCCCTCGAGGGTAACCACCGAGCCGACGGCGTTCCAGATCCGGTCGGCGGCGGGCTCCATGACCGACCGCATCAGCACCTTGTTGTCGGCGATCGGGTGGAAGGGCAACGGTGGCGGACCGCACCCGGAGATCGCCACGGCCGCTAGCGAGGGGATCAGGATTGCGCGCATCGCAGAGAGCCTTCCAGTCTCGCCCCGACGCCAGGCCCGGGAGCGAAGAAGGCCGACCATAGCATCCGCACCATCCGCTCCCAACGACCGGTTCCGGCGGGGCGGGGAGCGCACGGCGGGGGTGCGATAGCCTGTTCTTGGAACATCACGAGAGACAGCGCTGAGAGCCCAGATCGCCCGCGAGGTCCGAACGAGCCGGACGCTGACCGAACGACGGAACGAACGAATAACGGAGGGAACCATGCACAATCCACACGGCAACGAACCGAGGACATGGCTGCGGCTGCTGGCCGCGGCTATGGTGATCGCCGCCGCTCTCGGCGCGTCGGCGCCGACGCGTGCAACGGGCGCCGACCAGCTGCTCGACGTCGAGGGTTTTCCGAGCGTGGTGCGCCGTCCGGTCGAGCTGTGGAGCGACGGCACTCGCCTCGCTGGTGACGTCTTCCGCCCGAAGGAACTGGCCGTCGGCGACCGGCTGCCGGCGATCGTCCTTTGCCACGGCTGGGGCGGCGTCAAGGCCCACCTCAACCGCGGCATCGCGCCGCGCTTCGCTGCCGCCGGCTACGTCGTGCTGGCATTCGACTACCGCGGCTGGGGCGACAGCGACAGCCGGCTGGTGGTGCGCGACAAGATGCCGAAGCCCGACGATCAGGGCTACGTCACCGTGCGCGCCCAGGCGATCCGTGAGCTGGTCGATCCGCTCGATCAGCAAGAGGACATCGACGCCGCGATCACCTTCATCGAGGGCGAGCCGTACGCCGATCCGTCGCGGATCGGAATCTGGGGCTCGAGCTTCGGTGGCGGTCACGTGGTATGGCGAGCGGCCCATGATCGCCGGGTGAAGGCGGTGGCGTCCCAGGTCGGCGCCATGGACCAGGCGACCGGTCTTGCTCGCACCACCGGGCTCGCCGCAGTCCACCTCAACAAGATCCGGCGCGCCCGGGGCGAGCTCGAGCCGGTGCCGATCGGCGACTCCAAGCCCGAAGGCCTCACCGGCAGTCCGTACTACGAGCGTTTCGCCGAGTTCTCTCCGGTGGCCCACGCCCACCAGATCGAGGTGCCGGTGCTGATCATCGATGCCAAGCGGGAGCACTACTTCGACATCAGCGAGAACGGGCGACTGGTCTACCAGAAGCTGGTCGGCCGGGTCCCGGTCGAGTACCACGCCTGGGACATCGAGCACTACGACATCTATCGCGGCGAGTGGTTGGAGCGGGCGATGAAGACCGAGATCGACTTTTTCGAGCGCAACCTCAAGGGCGTCGCCCCGGCCGCCGCCGCGACGGGCGCGGATCCGTCGCAAAAGCCCTAAGAGATGAGCGAGCTGCGCGGTCGGATCAGAAGCGGCGAGCGCGAGCTCGGCCAGGCCGAGCTGCTGGGCCGGGTCGCGCGCGCGGGCGCGGGGTTCGCCGGTCTCGGGATCGGCGCCGAGGACGCGGTCGCGATCCTGCTG
The DNA here is from genome assembly GCA_032128015.1 of Holophagae bacterium. Classification (GTDB taxonomy): domain Bacteria; phylum Acidobacteriota; class Thermoanaerobaculia; order Multivoradales; family Multivoraceae; genus JAQBHE01. Next base: position 3,895 of record JAQBHE010000392.1, on the reverse strand, counting down.
CGCAACGACTTCGCGTTCTTCGAGGCGTCGATGGCGGCGAACTTGCTGGGGGCTCACGCGGTGCCGCTCAACTGGCACTTCCGGGCCGACGAGGCGGGGTACATCCTGCGCGATTGTGGGGCTCGGGTGCTGGTGGCTCATGCCGATCTGTTGCCGCAGGTCGCCGCCGGCATTCCCGAGGGCGTGGTGGTGCTGGTGGCGTCGACACCTCCCGAAGTCTGCGCTGCCTACGGGATCGATCTAGCAGCGGCCAAGGTGCCGGCCTCGCACCAGGGCTGGGACGAGTGGGTCGGGCGCCAGCCGGCTCGCGAGCTCGGAGCACCGCCGCCGCCGTCGTCGATGATCTACACCTCGGGCACCACCGGCAAGCCGAAGGGAGTGCGCCGGCGACCGTTCACCGCCGACAGCGCCGCCAAGTTCGGGGCGATGGTTCAGCAGATCTTCGGATTCTCCGAGGCCGGCGACTTCCGGACCGCGATCACCGGCCCGATGTATCACTCGGCGCCCAACGCTTACGGCCTGTACGCCGCGCGCAACGGCGGCTTCTGCGTTCTCCAGCCGCGCTTCGACCCCGAGGACCTGCTGGCGCTGATCGAGCACCACCGGTTGACCCACCTACACATGGTGCCGACGATGTTCGTGCGCCTGCTCAAGCTGCCAGACGCGGTCAGGGCGCGCTACGACCTGTCGTCTCTGCAATTCGTGGTCCACGCCGCCGCGCCCTGTCCGCCCGAGGTCAAGCGCCGGATGATCGAGTGGTGGGGGTCCGGTGATCAACGAGTACTACGGCGCCACCGAGACCGGTGGCGCGGTCTTCCACACCGCGCGAGAAGCGCTCGAGAGGCCCGGCACCGTCGGTCGGCCGATCGCCGGCGCCACGGTGCGAATCTACGACCCGGCCGGCAAGGTCCTTGGACCGGGCGAGGTCGGCGAGGTCTACCTGCGAATCGAGGGTTTCCCCGACTTCACCTACCACGGCGACGATGCCAAGCGCGAGTCGATCGAGCGCGAGGGGCTGGTCACCGCTGGCGATGTCGGCTATCTCGATTCGGACGGCTATCTGTTTCTCTGTGACCGCAAGAACGACATGGTGATCTCGGGCGGCGTCAACATCTATCCCGCCGAGATCGAGGCGGCGCTCATCGACATGCCCGGGGTCCGAGACTGCGCGGTGTTCGGCATCCCCGACGAGGAGTTTGGGGAGACCCTGTGCGCCTACGTCGAGGCCCAGGAGGCACGGTCATTGACCGCTGCCGAGGTCCGCAGCTACCTGCACGGCAAGCTCGCCAAGTACAAGGTGCCGAAGGTCGTCGAGTTCTCGACCGCCCTGCCGCGCGAGGACTCGGGGAAGATCTTCAAGCGCAAGCTGCGAGCGCCCTACTGGGAACAGGCGGGTCGCCAGATCTGATCCGCGCTGGTTCTGAGGGATCTCACCGAAGACGGCGAGTTCCGATTGGCCGCGAATCGCACGAGCATCGCCGCGCCCATCGAACGTGGGGGGCTTGGATGCGGGGTTTTCGCCTTTACTCGTGGTGACGGTCGGGCTAGATTCACGTAGCCTGGCGGCCTGACGCCGCCACTGGCGCCGATTTGCGAGATCCGACTATGGGACGCATCTTCGAAACCCGCAAACACGTCATGTTCGCCCGCTGGGACCGGATGGCGAAGCAGTTCGCCCGGGTCGGCAAGGACATCACGATCGCGGTCAAGGCGGGCGGCCCGGACCCAGACGGCAACCCGATGCTGCGGCGGGTGATCCAGAACGCGCGCGCGGTGAACATGCCGAAGGACAAGGTGGAGTCGGCGATCCAGCGCGCAGCCGGAAAAGGAGCGGCCGACTACGCGCAGGTCGTCTACGAGGGCTACGCGCCCCACGGTGTCGCGGTGCTGATCGAGACCGCCACCGACAACCCGACGCGGACGGTGTCGAACCTGCGAACCCTGTTCAACAAGGGCGGCGGCAACCTGGCAACCAGCGGCAGCGTGTCGTACCTGTTCACGCTCATGGGGGCGTTTCGGCTCGACCCCGAAGGCCTGGACCAAGACCAGCTCGAGCTCGAGCTGATCGACCACGGTCTCGAGGAGATGGGGGAGAGCACGGGTGAGAAGGGACAGTCCCAGCTGCTGCTGCGCTGCGCGTTCGAAGACTTTGGGAGACTGCAGAAGGCGCTCGAGGATCGTCAGATCACCCCGATCACAGCCGAGTCGGACTACCTGCCGATGACCCCGATCGAGCTCCCGGAAGCCGAGGCCGCGGCAGTGCTGGCGCTGGTCGACAAGCTCGAGCAGGACGACGACGTCCAGACCGTGTTCCACAATCTAGCGTAGCGCTCCGCGCGAACAGGCGCCTACGACCACCCGCTTACGACCACGAGGTCGACGAGGCGTCGCGTTGGGCCTGGCGAATGGCGCTTGCGACCGCCGGCGCAACGAACAGCTTCAACCGCTTGCGGTGAGCGTCGCTGAGGTCCTTGAACTCGACACCGGCGCCGTGGGGCGCGGACCAGATCACTCGGGCTCGGCCATGGATCGGACCCTCGGGGTCGCCATCGGGCAGGGCCGCCTGGAACTCGATCGTGCATCCCAGCGGCAGCAGCTGGTCGCTGTCGATGAAGGCGCCGCTCTCGCTGAGGTTCTGGATCCGTGCCGCGATCGGCGGCGAGTCTGCGGTGTATTCGATCGAGATCGGTTGGCGCACTCGCGCCGCTCGTCGCTTGTCGTCCTTTTTCACCGGTCGCGCCTGGTTCGAGCTGTGGTCCTGGGCCGCTGTCGGCAGTGTAGCAGCGGCAGCTCGGTCAGGCCGTTGCGATCAAACGCTCACAGCCTGAGAGTCAGCTTGGTCATGTCCCGCGGGACTCCGTCGGGGTCGGCGCCGTAGCCGGAGATCGTGACCGCTTCGAAGCCGAGGCGCTGGAGCACCTCCACCGCGTCGGCCTCGAGATCGGAGATCAGCATGCAGGTGAGGAAGCGAAGTCCGTCACCCCGCGCTTTGCCGATGAAGTGGTTCACCAAGAGCGAGCCCAGACCGACCTGGCGGTACTCGGGCTCGATCAGCCACTTGATCCGGCCGACCCAGCGTAGCGGTCCGTGATCGCGGTAGTGGATGGAGGCATCGGCGACGACTTTGCGCGCATCGACTGCGAGCAGCGGGAACACCTTGTCGTAGTCGATGTTGCGACCCCAGCCATCGATGACGGCGCGATCGTCGATCCGGTCCCAGGCGAATCGGCGCCAATCGGCGGGAAGACGTTGAAAGAACTCGAAGAGGGCGTCGGTGTCGTTGGCGGCGAATGGACGAAGCTGGAGGCGGCGACCGTCGGTGAGCACCACCTCTTTGGGATAGCGATTCGGCATGGCCGGGGAGCCTATCAGGGCGAACGCAGGGCATACCGTGCTGCCGACCTTTCGGGTAGGGTTTCTGCCAGAATGCTCGTCCGCCGCGGCGCCACGGAACGGCGCCGCCGGAATCGGTTGAACCAGCGAAGCCGGCCATCGAGCTCGGCATTCGACAGTGGAGGTCAGCGGCAATGACGAATGGAACGCAGAAGAAGGGGCTCCCGACCCTGGCGTGGGTGGGGATCGGGTGTGGGGTGCTGTTGTTACTGGGTGCGATCTCCTTTGCAGTGGCCGTCGGCTTCGGGATCCGGAAGGTCAAGCAGGTAGCAGGGGATGTGGCGGCCGACTTCGAGAAGAATCCCGCGAAGGCCGCGGCCGAGCTCGCGGTCCGATTCAACCCGGACCTCGAGCTGGTCGAGAGCGACGACGAGGCCGGCACCATGACCATCCGCAACAAGAAGGATGGCGAGGTGGTGACCCTCGACTTCCAGGACATCGCCGACGGCAACTTCCGAGTCACCACCAAGGATGGCGAAACGTCGCTGAGCGTCGGAGGAGA